>NZ_BAABFR010000188.1:0-4075 GCF_039541155.1 Tsukamurella soli | reverse complement strand
AGTGTTTCGGCGGCTATAGCGGAGGGGAAACGCCCGGCTCCATTCCGAACCCGGAAGCTAAGCCCTCCAGCGCCGATGGTACTGCACTCGTGAGGGTGTGGGAGAGTAGGACACCGCCGAACTATATTTGAACAACCGTAAGCCCTCGGGAGGGTGATCGCCACACGAATATCGTGGCATCATCAACCCGGGGGCTTACGTCGTTCGGCCATGCGTGTACGGTCGCGAAGACCGAGGCCGTCGGCCGCGGCGCCCGTAGCGGGCGCCGCGCAGAGAAAGAGGAACAGAGAAGTGGCTACCGGTAGGTCAGACGAGGGACGTACCCCCCGCAGTGAGGGCGACGATTCCGCGCGCCGGCGGGCAGGCTTCCGTAGCCCGGGCGATCGCGGCGCGTCGCGGAGCGCCGAGGGCGGCCGGGCGGGAGCTGCTGGTCGGGGCGGCTCGGACCACCGTGGGTCGAGTTCTGGAGAGCGCCGGTTCGGCGGCGACAGCCGTGGCCGCAGGTCGGATGACGACCGCGGTGGTCGTCCCGGCGGATCCGGATATCGCGGCGGACACTCGTCCGGGCGCGCCGGCGGCGGTCGGCCCGAGCGCTCCGGTGATTCCGCCGCCAACGGTGGCGGTAATCGTAGTGCCGGCGGCTCCTGGCAGCGGGACGACCGCGCCGCCGGCGGGCATCGCGGTGGCGGCTGGAGCAGCGATGGCCGCAGTGATTCGAGGGACAGCCGATTCGGCTCATCCCGCGGACCTCGGCCTGATTCCGCCCGCGGGCCCCGGCCCGACGGCTCGCGGGGCGACGGCCGCAGCGGGGGCGACGACAGGCCGCGCCGGGAGGGACGCAGCTGGAGCGACGCTCGTCCCACGCGGGACCAGCGGCCGTCGGGCGACCGTACCGGCGGTGGCTACCGCGGCGGTGGCGACCAGCGCACCGGTGGCTACCGCGGCGACGACAGTCGTCGTGACGGCGACCGGCGGACCGGGACGGACCGGCCCCGGTCCGAGGGACGCAGCTGGAACGATCGGCAGGACAGCCGGGGTCCGCGCCGTGACGGCGCCGCCGGCGGACGGGGCCAGGACGGCCGGGGGTACGGAGGCAAGGCCGATGCCGGGCGGCGGCCTGACGATCGCGGCGAGCGTCGGGGTGGCGACCGGCCGGACCGCAACTCGGGATGGCAGCGATCGGGTGACGGGAACCGCGGGGGCGGTGCCCGGTCGGGTGGACCGCGGGGCCCACGGCGGGACGGCGGCGGTACTCGCCCAGGCGGTCCGCAGGATCGGCCGCGCACCCGGCGGGACGAGCCGTCGATCCCTGCGGACGTCGACCCGAAGGAACTCGACCCGGCCATTCGGCGTGACCTGTTGAGCCTCGACAAGGCGAATGCCGACATCGTGGCAGCCCACCTGGTCCTCGCAGGCCGAATGCTCGACGAGGAGCCCGAGCGGGCGCTCGCACACGCCCGCGCGGCTCGGGAACGTGCGGGCCGCATCGCTGCGGTGCGCGAGGCGTGTGGCATCGCCGCCTACACCAACGGCGAGTGGTCCGAGGCGGTGAGCGAGCTGCGGGCGGCCAAGCGGATGGGCGGGGCCCTCGAGCTGCTGCCGATGCTCGCCGACTGCGAGCGTGGGCTCGGGCGCCCGGAGAAGGCGATCGAGATCGCCCGGGGCGATGAGGCCCAGGCGCTGAGCGGCGACGACCGCACCGAGCTGCGGCTCGTGGAGGCCGGGGCGCGGATGGATCTCGGCGAATTCGACAAGGCGATCGTGACGCTCCAGGCCGAGAACCTGGACCCGAAGCGGCGTGGTCTGTACGCGGCACGGCTGTTCTACGTGTACGCCGAGGCGCTGCTGGCCGCCGGCCGACGGGACGACGCACGCACGTGGTTCCTGAACGCCGCCGCGGCGGACGAGGACGGCGACATCGACGCGGAGGTGCGCGTCGCCGAACTCGGCGATGACGAGACCGGCGATGACTCGGCGGGCGCGGAGATCGGCGCTGACGAGACCGGCGCTGACGAGACTGTTACTGATAGCGACCACACCGACCAGCGAGCCGAGCTGGAGCAGCCCGAGCCTGAGCAGGCACCGGCGGAGCCCGAGGCCGAGCAGGCACCGGACGCGCCGGCAGCGGGTTCGGGCGACGCGCGGTGACCGCGGTCGTCGACGCCTACGATGCGCTGCTGGTCGACCTGGACGGCACGGTCTACGCCGGTGCGCAGGCGATCCCGGGCGCGCGGGAGGCATTGGACGGCCTTGGCGTGTGGTACGTCACGAACAACGCCAGTAGGGGGCCGGACACCGTCGCCGCCCAACTGCGCGATCTGGGCTTCGACGCCACCGACGATTCGGTGGTCACCAGTGCCCAGGCCGGGGCACGGCTCCTGGCCACGCTGGTCCCACCCGGATCGCGGGTGCTCGTCGTGGGTGCGGCCGCGCTGCGCGACGAGTGCGCTGCACGCGGCCTGGTCCCCGTCGACTCCTTCGACGATGCCCCGGCGGGCGTGATCCAGGGCCACAACCCGCACACCGGGTGGGCGCAACTGTCCGAGGCGGTGCTGGCCATCCGCGCCGGAGCCGTCTGGGTGGCATGCAACGTCGACGCCACGTTGCCGTCCGAGCGGGGCCTGGTCGCCGGCAACGGGGCGATGGTCGCGGCGGTGGAGCGTGCGACCGACCTCACCCCCGAGGTAGCGGGCAAGCCGGGCGCGCCCCTGCTGCGCGACGCCGCCGAGCGGGCGGGATCGATCCGGCCGCTCGTCGTCGGCGACCGGCTGGACACCGACATCGAGGGCGGCCACACCGTCGGCGCCGACAGTTTCATGGTGCTCACCGGAGTGAACACCGTCGACGACGTGCTCGCCGCGCCCGACCGACGGCAGCCCACCTTCATCGCGGAGACGCTCGCAGGCCTGCGCCGCCCGGCTCACGCGGTCCGGCCCGGCCCGCGCACCGGCTGGACGGCCACCGTCGACGGCGACGTACTGCATCTCGACGGCGCTCCCGGGGCGGACCCCGCCGATGCGCTCTACGCAGCGATCGCCGCAGCGCGGGAGGTCCCCGAGGCGGATCGGGCGCGGCTGACGCTGGCCGACGGCGCGCCCGCGCCGTGGCGTACCGGTGTCCGATAGCCTGGGAACCGATGAACGCACCCCTGCCCGGGCAACATCTGCCCAGTCGCGCGCCTCTGCCGGCCGTCGATGTGGACCCTGCGCAGATCCGCGCTGCGGTGGAGGACCTCCTGCATGGCGTTGACGAGATCCAGGCGCGGGGCGCGGACACCGGGCCCGGCGCCGATGACGGTGCAGCGAACGGCACCGGTGCTCTCGCCGCGCTCGGCCGGCAGTCCGCTCTGCTCGAGCAGGCGCACCGGGTGCTGGTCGACGCGCTCGACCGAGTCGACAGGGCCTGACGTGGCACGGAGAGTTCGGCTCGATGCCGAGCTGGTCCGGCGCGGCATGGCCCGGTCCCGCGAGCAGGCACGTGAGCTGATCGAGGCGGGGCGCGTCACCGTCGACAAGCAGCCCGCGCGCAAGGCTGCCAACCAGGTCGATCCGGCCGTCCCGATCCGGGTCGCCGAGGTCGCGGGCGAGGTGGAATGGGCCTCGCGCGGGGCGCACAAGCTGCTCGGCGCGCTCGCCGCGTTCCCGCAGGTGTCGGTCGCCGGCCGACGGTGCCTCGACGCCGGCGCATCCACGGGTGGCTTCACCGACGTCCTGCTGCATCGTGGCGCCGCGCATGTCGAGGCCGTCGACGTGGGTTACGGCGAGATGGTGTGGCGCCTGCGCAACGACGACCGTGTCACGGTCCGCGACCGTACCAACGTGCGCACCCTCACCGCGGAGGCACTCGGCGGACCGGTCGAGCTGGTGGTCGCCGACCTGTCGTTCATCTCGCTGACCCTGGTGCTGCCCGCGCTCGCGGCCTGCTCGGGCCCGGGCGCCGACCTGCTCCCGATGGTCAAGCCGCAGTTCGAGGTCGGGAAGGGCAACGTCGGACCGGGGGGCGTGGTCCGGGACCCGGCCCTGCGCGCCGGCGCGGTGACGACGGCGGCGCGGGCCGCAGCCGCCGTCGGGCTCAG
>NZ_BAABFR010000187.1:0-4190 GCF_039541155.1 Tsukamurella soli | reverse complement strand
CAGGTGAGCCACGACCCCACCCAGGACTGGGTCCCGCTGTGCCCGGCGCTGCTGCCGCCCCGGCCCCGACCCCCGCGGATCCCGACGCGCCGGGCAGCGGGCGACGCCGATAGCCCGAGACACGCGCGCGGCGAGGTCCTACGCTCACATCATGACCACCCACGGCGCCGGGCGACGGGAACCGGGCGCACATCGCCGCACCGTCGTCAACATGCTGCAGACGGCGGCATACGGACGGGTCGAGGCCCTCCCCCTGGGTGCCTGCCAGTGCGGCGGGCCGATCTCGCACGTTCGCCACGAGGTGGACCCCGGCGCCGACTCGGGCGAGATGACGGCGTGGCACCCGCCTGTGTGCTCCACCCCGGCGTGCATGATCCGCAAGCTGAGCCACGAGGCCGACTACCTGCGCGAGCCCTGGCCGTGGGGCACGTACACGACGATCGACGCCGTGTACCCGGGGCTCGAGACCCAGATGCTGGGCCGGTGCGAGTGCGGCGACATGATCCTGCGCCTGCGGTACCGGTTGGGTGGACCGAACCGTCGCTACACGCCGTGGTTCCCGCCGTTCTGCTCCACGGTCGAGTGCCTGGTCCGCGTGTTCAGCGACGAGGCGGGGTACCTGCGCCGCACGGGTCAGTGGACGGACCCCGACGGGCCGCACGGGACCCGGTAGAGACGTCCTCACTCGCAAGACCAAGGTCGACGACAGGGCCGCCCGGATCCGACACCCGGGCGGCCCTGTCGCGGGAGGACGTCAGGCGCGCGCGACCGGCTCGGCGGCACCCGCGGTCGACACGGGCACGATCGCCTCGATCACGCGGCGCCGCAGATCGGGCACCGCGACGATCTCGTCGACCGAGCCCACCCGGACGGCGCGGGCGATGTCGTGCACCTGGTCGAACTCCGCGCCGACAGCGCTGAGGGCCTCCGAGTGCACGGTCTGACGCAGCTCGGCCAGCTCGGCCTCCAGGGCGGCTGCCTCATCGCCGGACGCCGCAGCGACGCGGCCTGCGAGCTCCTTCACCCGCTCGTCGCGGGCGGCCCGCGCCCGGACCTCGCGCGGGAACACCGCAGCCGCGGCGGCCGCGCCGCCCAGCACGGATGCGTACGAACCCTCCAGCGCGAGCACCGTCATGTTCGGGTTGAGCGCCTTGGAGAACACGACGAACGCACCGCCGTGGTACCGCGAGACCACGCAGAACACGATCGGCCCCTCGAAGTTGACGATCGCGCGGCCGATCTCGGCGCCGTATTCGAGCTGCAGCTTGCGCATCGACTCGGGCGAGCCGTCGAACCCGGACAGGTTCGCCAGGATCACCAGCGGCCGGTTGCCGCTGGCCGAGTTGATCGCCCGTGCGGCCTTCTTCGACGACTGCGGGAACAACGTGCCCGCGGTATAGGTGTCGGGGCCGTCGGTGGGAGGGAACCCACGGCGCGGGACGGCCTGCGACTCGATGCCGATCAGGCACACCGGGTGGCCGCCCAGGTGGACGTCCTGCACGACCACGGTCTCGGCGTCCGCCATCCCGAGCCACCGCTCGAGCACCGGGTGGTCCTGGTCGGACAGGGCCCGCATGACGCTGCGGATGTCGAACGGCTTCTTGCGGTCGGCGTTGGCGGCCGAGAAGATGTCACCGACGGTCTTGAACTCGCTCTCGGCGAGGGCGTGCGGGAACGGCGAGATGTCGCGGTCGACCGGATCGGAGGTGGGGACCTGCCGCGGCGCGGACTCCCCGGGCGCGATGTAGGTGTGGTCGTAGTGCGACATCACCACGTCGATCGCGGCCTGCAGACTCGGGGCCCAGTACTGCGCCTGCCCGTTGGGGCCCATGACGCGGTCGTAGCCGCCGATACCGAAGTTGTCCTCGGCCGACACGCCGCCGGCGAAGTCGAGCGCCTGCTTGCCGGTGAGGACCATCGCCGACGCCGGCGTCATGACGAGGATGCCCTTGGTGTGCATCAGCATCGTCGCCTCGGCGTTCCAGTACGGCTGGGCGCCGACGTTGATGCCCGCGACGACGATGTTGATCTCGCCGCCGGCCTGGGTGAACTCGACGATGCGCTTGAGCGCGGCCGCGACCCAGTCCATGTTCTCGGTGCCGGACTCCATCGAGATCCGCGCGCCGGCCGACAGCGAGTACCACTCCAGCGGCACCTGCATCTTCTCGGCGAGGTCGATCGCCGCGATCACCCGGCTGCACTCGGCCTCCGACAGGGCGCCGAGCGCCTTGGTCGGGTCGCCGAGCAGCACCACGCGGGTCACGCCCTCGGGGTGCCGCGACGTCTCGCTGGTCACGACGCCGGCGACGATCGCCGCCGAGTTGCCCCCCTTGGGGCGGTCGACGTAGCCGAGCGCGCCCATCCCGTCGAGGTCGTACTCCTTGAAATCGCCCAGCAGCCCGGTCAACTCGTACGGGTACACCGTGCCACGGCTGGCGGCGCTGAGCACCTTCTGCCGGTACGCGTCCAGCGGCTGGACGGGCTCGGTCGCGGGCTCGCCGACGGTGACCACGGTGCTGCCCGTCGCATCGAAGGCGACGCGCAGCGCGATCTTCTCCAGCTCACCGGACTTGATGTTCCGGCGGCGCGCGATGAACAGGATCTCGTCGAGGCCCGCGCCCACAGTGGTGGGCAGCACCCGGCCGGCGAGGGTCTCGAGCTCCGCGGCCGTCAGCTCGCTGGGCGGCCACACGTAGATCACGATCGAGTTGGTGTTGAGGCGGTTGCGCGAGCGGTTACGCGCCAACTCCTGACGGATCGAGTCGAGGCACGCCGCGATCGTGTTCTCCGCAGTCGGGAGCGCGATCAGGCGACCGTCGTTCTCGCGCAGCGGAGTGAGGTCCCGCACCTGCGCGAAGGCGACGAGGCGGGCGTCCGCCGGGTTGTCGCGCGTGGTGCACCGGAACAGGTACACCTCCTCGTCCGACGACGCGACACGTGTGAGGTCGAACTTGCTGAGGCGCTCGATCTGCATGCGCTGCGCGATGTGCGGGTGCAGGCCGCGGATCAGCCGCTCCTCCGCCATACCGGTGGCGGTCGGGCGGTACGTGAAGTGGTGATGCATGACGGCGCTGTCGTTGCCGGCGACGGTGATCGTGAGCCGCCGCACCTGGCTGGGCAGCGGGTCGGCCCGCACGACCTCGAACAGGGCCTCGGCCATCGCTTCCGAATCGTCGGGGGCGCCGTCCCAGGCCACATACACGTCGACGTCGACGGTGCCGCCACCGCGCAGCCGCTCGGCCAGGCCGCGCAGCACGCCGCCCAACTCGGGGTAGCCCACGGCGGTGGAGACCACGTCGGCGCCGGTCCGCTCGGCCACGACGACGGTGCTGCCGTCGACCTCGCTGGTGGTGACGCCGCGCAGCCCCTTGTTGCCGTAGTAGCGGCGGGTGAGCACCTCGAGCATCACCGAGTTGTCGAGGCGGTCCACGAGGCGCGCGCCCAGCAGCCGGACCAGAGGCTCGGTGCTGCGCACCATCTCGGCGATGCGCTCGCCGCGATCGGCGGCACCCGGATGCTCGTCGAGGTACCGCAGGTGCTCGTCGACGCGGTGGAAGACCTCGGCACGCTTGCGCTGCAGCAACGGCTGGCCGAACCAGGCGAACTCCACGCCCCGGGCCAGGTCGGCGACGGCGGGCAGCCCGTTCTGGGTGGCGACCACGAGGCGCTCGAGGGCGTCGCGGGCCGCGCCCGCGAGGGGCTCCTCGGGCGACGCCTCCGCCTGCCACGCGCGCAGCAGCGCCGACAGCAGCGCACCGGCCGCCGCGGCGTGCTGCTGCGCCAGGAAGATCCGGAACACCGCGGACTCGAGCTCCGGAGTGCGGTCGAGTTCCGTCACGCCGTAGTGCGCGAGGGCGCTGGTCAGCTTCGCCTGGTAGGCCGCGGGCAGGCCCGCGCGATCCACGTCGAGGCTGCGCAGGTAGGTGTGGAAGTACTCGCGCGCACTGTGCGCGTGCCCTTCCTCGTCCTGGCCGGCGAGCCGGCTGCTGGACAGCTCGGCCAGGTCGGCGAACGTCTGCAGCAGCGCCACCTCACCTGTGACGGTGTCGCCGCCGCGGTCGGCCACGGCGGCCCGCGCGACCAGGTAGCCGTCGACGACCCGGCGCTCGTCGGCCGGATCGACGTCGAACCCGAGCAGCAGGGCGCGCAGGTCCTCCTGGCCGCGGGCGAGGCGGGCGTCGGCCGGGACG
>NZ_BAABFR010000186.1:0-4400 GCF_039541155.1 Tsukamurella soli | reverse complement strand
GGCGGGACACACGCCGGCGGGCATGCGGCCGTACCCGGCCGGGCAGGCGCACCGGACCGCGCGGGCGCGCGGTCGGTGCTGCAGGCGAGCGGCATCCAACTGGTCCTGGTCGGATTCACATCCGTCGACCTGCTGCTGGCGCGTCCGGTCCTCGGCGCCGCGGCCGCGGGCACGTACGCGCTGGGCGCGGTCGTGACCAAGGCGGCGTTCTGGCTGCCGCAGGCGGTGGGTGTGGTCTTCTATCCGCGGCTGGCGTCGCCGGCGGCGTCCCGTCGGGCGCTCGAGTCCGTGCTCGTGATCCTCGGGTCGCTCACCGTCGTGTGCGCGGCCGGCGCAGCGGTGTGCGCGCCGCTGGCGACCGCCCTGGCCGGGCATGCGTACGCGCCGGTCCAGCGCTGGCTGTGGCTGTTCGCCGTCGACGGTGGCGCGCTCGCCACGCTGCAGGGCGTGCTGCTCTACGCGATCGCGGCGCACCGCGCGCGGATCTCCGGCGTCGCCTGGTGCGGTCTGATCGTCGAGGTGATCGCGCTCGCGGCGCTCGTGCACACCGTGGGCGGGATGATCACCGTCGCCGCCGCCTGCGCGGTGGCGACTACCCTGATCGCCGTCGCCGCCGCGCTCGTTCCGGTAGACCGGTGTCATGACAGAACCCAGCGGACCCGAACCCCGTGTAACCGAACCCAGCGGAGACGAACCCAGCGGAGACGAACCCGGTGAACCGGACTTCGACGGCGCATACAGAGGGCAATGGCGGGAGATCGGCGACGCCAAGCCCCCGTGGAGCATCGGCGAACCGCAGCCGGAGCTCGCGGCGCTGATCGAGCGCGGCGCGTTCCACGGCGAGGTCCTCGACGCGGGGTGCGGCGAGGCCGCGATCTCCCTGGTGTTGGCCGAGCGGGGATTCACGGTCGTCGGCCTCGACCTGTCGCCGACGGGGATCGATCTCGCGCGCGCGGAGGCACAGCGGCGCGGCGTCACCGGCGCCACCTTCGGCGTCGCCGACATCACGTCCTTCACCGGCTACGACGGCCGGTTCGGCACCATCGTCGACAGCACGCTGTTCCACTCGATCCCCGTCGAGGCGCGCGCGGGATATCAGCGGTCGATCCGGCGGGCGGCGGCGCCGGGCGCGTCGTATTTCGCGCTGGTCTTCGACCGCGCGGCGCTCCCGGCGCGTGGTCCGGGGCCGCACGCCGTCACCCGCGACGAGCTGCACGACGCCGTGGCGCCGTACTGGACGGTGGACGAGATCCGGCCTGCGTTCATCCACGCGGACCTGCCGGAGCGGGCCCGGGAGCACTCACCGTTCCAGGTCGACGGTGGCGGGCGCGTCCAGATCCCCGCCTGGCTGCTGTCCGCGCACCGCGATTAGCGCTTGGTCAGGTCCAGGATGTCGGTGTCGCCGCCGTCATCATCGGTCGTGCCGTCCTGGTCGGTCCCGCCGCCCGGGCCGTCGGCGTCCCTGTCACCGCCGTCGCCGGTGCCCGGCTCCGGTCGCTTCTGCGCGGTGAAGGCCTCGGTCACGGAGTCGTCGTCGAGGCCGCCGTGGGGCTCGCCCCGGCCGTCACCCTCCGGCGCGTCCGGCCCGTCCGGTCCGTCGGCGACGACCGGCCGCGAGCCGCCCCGCAGGGACAGCAGCACCGCGGCGATGCCGAGGAGCAGCGCGATCACACCGAGCACGCCGCCGACGATCGGCACGACCCGCTTGGCCAGCATGATCTGGTTGGCGACGGTCTTCGCGGTGTGCGCCTGGGAGACGATGGTGTCCTGATTCCACGACTGCTGCGAGTTGAACACCTCGAGCGAGAAGTTCTTCACGGCCGCGGGCGTGTTGGGCGCCGTCTGCCTGGGCGACGCGAACCACTGACGCAGGTGCGAGACCTGATCGACCAGCGTGCCGGTCTTGGGGTCGACCCACAGGTCCGTGGTGGTCTGGGCGTAGCGGTCCAGCGAGAAGAAGTCCTTCTGGTCGACGTGCGGGATGCCCCACCACTCGGCCGACATGTTGAGGGTGCTGCCGAGCGGCGCGGTGTCGCCGCTGTCGCGGATCGTGGACAGGTCGACCTCGGGGCTCGCGGCCACGAAGTGCAGCGCGTCCACCCCGTCGACGTCCCTGGTGTCGACGAACTTCATCGGCACCGACGTGCGGGTGCTCAGGTCGTAGTACGAGTAGGTGCCGGACTTGCTGGTATCGAACGGGAAGCGGTACTGGTAGCCCTTGCGGTCGGGGATCTTCACCGCGGGCGCGTCGGTGCCGGGGGAGAACACCGTCTCGGAGGTGGTGCCGTCCGGTGCAGCGGTCTTCCGATTCAGGGTGACCCGGTCGACCCACGCCTGCAGGAGGCCGTCGCCGCAGTCCTTGATCAGGGTTCCGGTGTCCGACAGCGGCGGGTGCGTCACCTGTCCGCCCTTGCCCTGCACCGAGTTGACCACCAGCGACATGCCCGACTGCACGGTCATCGAGTTCTTGTCGGACGGCGCGGTGACCAGCGTGCGGGTCTGCGTGGTCAGGAAGACGTTGTTGACCACGGCCTTCGCGGCGCCGTTCGTGATGGAGCACTGGTCGAGCAGCCGCGACGGGAACTGGCCCGACGCCTTGCTGTCCTGCTGCACGGTGGACGTCGCGACCGACGTGATGTCCAGGTTCAGCGGGATCGTCTTCAGCCGCCCGGTGACGTACAGCGGGGTGGCGATGGCGGCGGTGATGAGCAGTGCGCCGAGAAAGATCAGGATCGGTCCGAGAACGCCCGCCAGTCGGCTGCGGCCTACCGCCATCGATTCTCTCCTCTTCAGCTACGTGCCGAGCACGTCGGGTCCATCGGCTGCCAAAGCCTAACAGGAGGAACGGACACGTCCGGCCGACTGCGGGTCGGGACGGGCCGCATCGGTGGGGTGTCTCAGCATCCCGCGGTAGATTGCCCTCGATCATGTCAGCACTGCGTTCCACGCCCGCCGCCCGCGCCGGCGGCGCCCCGCCCGCACCGGCTGTACCAGCCGGTGCGGCGGGTTTCGTACCCGCCCTCGAGGGGATGCGCGCGCTCGCCGCGACCGCCGTGATGCTCACCCACATCGCGTTTCAGACGGGCCAGGTGAACGACACCGTCGCCGGCCGTGTGTGGGGGCGGTTCGACATGGCGGTGGCGGTGTTCTTCGGCCTGTCCGGGTTCCTGCTGTGGCGGGCGCACGCCCGCGCAGCGTGGACCGACGCTCCCGCGCCGTCGGCCGCGCGCTACTACCGCTCCCGGCTGGTCCGGATCCTTCCCGCGTACCTCGTCGTGGTGGTCGTGGTGCTCGCCGTGCTGCCGGAGGCGCGTGGTGCGTCACCGTCGACCTGGCTGGCGAACCTCACGCTGACGCAGGTCTTCGTGCCGTTCTCGCTGACCGAGGGACTCACCCAGATGTGGAGCCTGTCGGTCGAGATGCAGTTCTATCTGTTGGTGCCGCTGGTCGCGGTGCTCCTCGCCGGGCTGCGGGGCCCCCGAGCGCGACTGCGGGTCCCGCTGCTGATGGCGGCCGCGCTGGTGTCGGGGTCGTGGGCGTGGCTGGGCGCCGGGCTGCACTTGGCCCGGGGCGTCAACTACATGAACTGGATCCCCGGCTATGTCCCCTGGTTCGTGGCGGGGCTCGCGCTCGCCGAACTCGCAGTGGCTCCGACGGACAGGTACGTGCGTATCCGCCGGTTCGCGGCCCGACGGTGGCTGTGCTGGGCCGCCGCGGCCCTGACGTTCGCCGTGATCGCGACGCCGCTCGGTGGTCCGGTCACGCTCGACACCCCGGCGCGCTGGCAGTTCGCGACCCGCATGCTGCTGGGCGGGGTGCTCGGCTTCCTGCTCCTGGCGCCGCTGGTGCTGCCTCCGTCGGCCCGCCCTGGCGGACGACGGTGGCGGCTGTTGGACTCGGGCCCGATGCAGGCGCTCGGCCGCTGGTCGTACGGCGTCTTCATCTGGCATCTGGTGATCCTGAGCAGCGTCTTCCCGCTGTTCGGGATCATGCCGTTCCACGGCCGTATGGGGTACGTCGCGGTCCTCACGGTCGTGTTCGCCGCGGCGGTGTCGGCGGTCAGCTACTCCTGGGTGGAGGAGCCCTTCCGCGCCGCCCTGGCACGCTGGGAGGCGGCACGCCGCCCCGACAGTCCGCGCCGCGACCCGCCGTCCGACCCGCCGCCGTCCGACCCGGTGACGGGCAGCACCGACCAGGCCAGCACCGCGATTCCCGCCAGCGCCAACCCCTGAGGCAGCGGGGAGTGGCCCAGGTAGCCGTGCTCGTCGTGCCACGGTCCGCGGGCCAGGACCAGCGTCGCAGCAGCGGTGAGCGCGGCCGCAGACCACACGCGCACCGTCGCCGCCCGCCCCGCGGGTAGCCGGCCGGCCGCCACGCACCACACGGCGGCACCCGCCGCC
>NZ_BAABFR010000185.1:0-4536 GCF_039541155.1 Tsukamurella soli | reverse complement strand
CCGGCGACCACCGATGCCCCCGATCAGGGCGAGCAACGGCGCGAGGCGGCTGCCGGCCAGCGCGAGCAGGGCCAGCGCGAGCAGGGCGAGAATCAGCGCGCGGCCCGCCAGCAGCGCAGCCAGCAGAACGAGCGGGGCCAGGGCGAGTCGCGGAACCAGCGCCGCCAGAACGGCCAGCAGAACCAGGACCGCGCCGGCAACGGCGAGCGCAATCAGGACCGGGGCGCCCAGGATCGCAATACCCAGGGGGGCAACCAGGCGCGCGGCAACCAGGGGAGCGGCAACAACGGCCCCGACGGCGGTGACGAGGAGGGTCGGCGCGGGCGCCGGTTCCGCGAGCGCCGTCGCGGACGCGACCGCGTGGGCGTCGAAGGGGGTGGCGAGCCGCAGGTCTCCGAGGACGACGTCCTGCAGCCCGTCGCCGGCATCCTCGACGTGCTCGACAACTACGCGTTCGTCCGCACCTCCGGCTACATCGCGGGCCCCAACGACGTGTACGTGTCGATGAACATGGTGCGGCGCAACGGCCTCCGCCGCGGTGACGCCATCACCGGCGCCGTCAAGGTGCCGCGCGAGGGCGAGCAGCAGAACCAGCGGCAGAAGTTCAACCCGCTGGTGCGGCTCGACAGCGTCAACGGCCTCGAGCTCGACGCGGCGAAGAAGCGCCCCGAGTTCAATAAGCTCACCCCGCTGTACCCCAACCAGCGGCTGCGTCTCGAGACCGCCCAGAACATCATCACCACGCGCGTGATCGACCTCATCATGCCGATCGGCAAGGGACAGCGCGCCCTGATCTCGGCGCCGCCCAAGGCCGGTAAGACCACCATCCTGCAGGACATCGCCAACGCGATCGCCACCAACAATCCCGAGTGCTACCTCATGGTGGTGCTGGTGGACGAGCGTCCGGAGGAGGTCACCGACATGCAGCGCAGCGTGCGCGGCGAGGTGATCAGCTCGACGTTCGACCGGCCCCCGTCGGACCACACGTCCGTCGCGGAGCTGGCCATCGAGCGCGCCAAGCGGCTCGTCGAGGGCGGCAAGGACGTGGTGGTGCTGCTCGACTCGATCACCCGGCTGGGCCGCGCGTACAACAACTCGAGCCCGGCGTCGGGCCGCATCCTGTCCGGCGGTATCGACTCGACGGCCCTGTACCCGCCGAAGCGGTTCCTGGGCGCGGCGCGCAACATCGAGAACGGCGGCTCGCTCACCATCATCGCGACCGCCCTGGTCGAGACCGGCTCCACCGGCGACACGGTGATCTTCGAGGAGTTCAAGGGCACCGGCAACGCCGAGCTGAAGCTGGACCGCAAGATCTCCGAGCGCCGGGTGTTCCCGGCGGTCGACGTCGCGGCGTCCAACACCCGTAAGGACGAGCTGATCATGGCGCCCGACGAGGCGGCTGTGGTGAACAAGCTGCGTCGCCTGTTGTCGGCGCTGGACAATCAGCAGGCCATCGACCTGCTGATCAGCCAGCTGAAGAAGACGCGCAACAACATCGAGTTCCTGATGACGGTGCAGAAGAACAGCGGCTTCGCGGACGCGGACTGACGACGGTGACCGAGGCCGCCCCGGCCGCAGGCGGCGGGGACTTCGACGCCGTCCACGACCACTCGGTCGTCTGCACGGCGCACCCGCTGCCCCCGGAGGAGGACCCGTTCCACCGACCTCCTCCGGGGTTCGAGCAGCTGCCGCCCGGGACCGTGTTGCGGAGCCGGCGCGTGCAGGTCGGCGTGTTCGGGCGGATCGGGCTGAAGAACCGGGCCTGGCAGGTGCAATATCGCACCGCCGACCACCTCGGGGCGCCGCGGACATCGGTCGCCACCCTGATCGAGCCGCGCGGTCCCCGCCGCGTGCCCCGGCCGTTGCTGTCCTATCAGTGCGCCATCGACGCGATCGCGCCACGGTGCTTCCCGTCCTACGCGCTGCGCCGAGGCGCGCGGTCCTACGGCGCCGCCACGCGCTGGGAGTTGCTCAACATCGGGATGGCCCTCGCCCGCGGTTGGGCGGCCGTGGTCCCCGATCACGAGGGGGTGTCCGGTAACTGGGGCGCACCGCGTGAGTCCGGCTACTGCACGCTCGACGCGATCCGGGCGGCCCGCTCGTTCGAGCCGTTCGACGTCGCCGATGACGACCCGACGGTGATGTGGGGATACTCGGGGGGCGGCCTCGCGACCGCCTGGGCGGCCGAGTTGCACCCGGAATACGCACCCGAGCTCGCCATCGCGGGCGCCGTACTGGGGAGCCCGGTAGGGAGCCTGCGCAACACCTTCCTCCGGCTCGCAGGCGGACCGTTCGGTGGTCTCGCGCTCACGGTGGTCGCCGGCCTGTACCGCGCCTACCCGGAGTTCCACGCCTTCCTCGACGCGCACGTCACCCCGCGGGGCCGGGAACTCCTGGCGCAGGCGGACTCGCTGAGCACCGTCGAGGCGCTCGCACGATTCCGCAACTTCGACCCGGCCGACCTGCTGGACATGCCGCTCGCGGACTTCATGGCGGGCGCGCCGGTCCGCGACATGTTCGCGGACATCGAGCCCGGGACGCGTGCCCCCAGCTGCCCCGTCCTCGTCCTCCAGGGCGTGCCGGATCCGGTCATATCGATCGCGGATGTCGACGGCCTCGTCGAGGCCTACCGCGACCGCGGCGCACGGATCGAATACTGGCGCGACCGCGGGGCCGAACACATCGCGCTCGCCGTCGTCTCGGTGACACCGAGCCTCGACTGGCTCGCGGCCCGCTGTGTGGACGCGCGGGCCACAGCCCGGACGCGCACCAGCGTCCTCGCGCTCCGACCCGGTGTGTGGCTGGGGCTGATCCGACACGGTCTGGTGGTGGCGAGATTCGCCGTCGGCGCCGGCGTCGGTCCGCGTGGCTGGTAAGGCCCGGGAATTTCGTGTCCGCCCGTGCGTTCTGGCATACTGGATAGTCGGTTCCGGTTCACGTCTGTGCCCACAGGTGGACACAGGGTCCGTCATCAGCAGGCGACCCGGCGGCCAGAAGACGAGAAGAGGATTTTCATGAAGAAGGGTATCCACCCCGAGTACGTGGCCACCACCGTTCTGTGCGGTTGCGGCAACACGTTCGAGACCCACAGCACCAAGGACGGCGGCCGCATCGTCGTCGAGGTGTGCTCGCAGTGCCACCCGTTCTACACGGGCAAGCAGAAGATCCTCGACACCGGCGGCCGTGTCGCCCGCTTCGAGAAGCGCTACGGCAAGCGCGCCCCGAAGGCCAGCGCCGACAAGTAGCTTCGCTCCCGACGCCCGGACTGCCCGCATCACAGCGGCCAGGCCGGGCGTCGGTGTTTTTCGAGGCCACCTGTCATTCCACGCAAAGGATCCCCAGCATGAGCAGCGCGTCACCATCGGCCATCGACGACATCCTGGCCGAGTACTCCGGCCTGGAGCGGCAGATGTCCGACCCGGGGCTGCACAACGATCCCGGCGCGGCCCGGCGCGTGGGCAAGCGCTTCGCCGAGCTCGCGCCGATCATGGCCACGCATCGCAAGCTGACGGCCGCGCGGGACGACCTCGCCGCTGCCCGTGAGCTCGCCGCCGACGACGCCTCCTTCGCCGACGAGATCCCCGTGCTCGAGCGGCAGGTGACTCAGCTCGAGGAGCAGCTCACCGATCTGCTCGCGCCGCGCGACCCGCACGACGGCGACGACGTGGTGCTCGAGGTCAAGTCCGGCGAGGGCGGCGAGGAGTCGGCCCTGTTCGCCGGCGACCTCGCGCGCATGTACCTGCGGTACGCCGAGCGGCACGGCTGGAAGGTCGAGACCCTCGACGTCACCTACTCCGACCTGGGCGGATACAAGGACGCGACGTTCTCGATCAAGTCCCGGGGCGACGCCGCCGACGGGGTGTGGGCGCGCATGAAGTTCGAGGGCGGCGTACACCGCGTGCAGCGCGTGCCCACCACGGAGAGCCAGGGCCGCATCCACACCTCGGCAGCGGGCGTGCTGGTCTATCCCGAGCCCGACGAGGTCGAGCAGGTCCAGATCGATGAGACCGATCTCCGCATCGACGTCTACCGCAGTTCTGGCAAGGGCGGCCAAGGTGTGAATACCACCGACTCCGCCGTGCGCATCACGCACCTGCCCACCGGCATCGTCGTCACCTGCCAGAACGAGCGCTCCCAGCTGCAGAACAAGGCCCGTGCGATGGCGGTCCTCGCAGCGCGGCTGCAGGCGCTGGCCGAGGAGCAGGCCGACGCCGCCGCGTCCGACTCGCGCGCCGCCCAGATCCGTACCGTCGACCGGTCCGAGCGGATCCGCACCTACAACTGGCCCGAGAACCGCATCACCGACCACCGCATCGGCTTCAAGGCGCACAACCTCGACCAGGTGCTCGACGGGGAGCTCGACCCGCTGCTGGACGCCCTCTCGGCCGCCGATCGGCAGGCCCGGCTCGAGGCCGAGTGACCCGGTGACGCGCCCGACGCGGCTCGTGGGGCAGGGGGCGGCACGGCTCACGGCCGCCGGGGTGCCCTCGCCCCGCGCCGACGCCGAGCTGCTGCTCGCGCACGTCCTCGGCATCG
>NZ_BAABFR010000184.1:0-4544 GCF_039541155.1 Tsukamurella soli | reverse complement strand
CCAGGCACTCCGCTGTCCGGGCTCGCGCGCCCGAGCGGTGAGATCCGACGGTCCGCCGATATCGAGCGCCCGGCCGGCTTCCAGCCGGCCCCGCCCCGCACCAGCGGGCCGGTTCAGCGGGCGCAGCAGCCGACCGCTGCCCCGCCCACCCGGGCCGTTCCGGTGGCGCGTCCGAGTGCGCCGATGCCGCGCCCGAGTGCGCCCATGCCGCGGCCGAGTGCGCCGATGCCGCGCCCGAGTGCGCCGATGCCGCGCCCGAGTGCGCCCATGCCGCGGCCGAGTGCGCCGATGCCCCGCCCGAGTGTCCCGGTGCAGCGATCGAGTACGCCCATCCAGCAGCCGAGTGCGCCTCGCCCGACCGCGCCGGTCGGGAGCACCGACGATGCCCGCCACATCGCGCCGACGACCGACACCGGTCGGCATCGCATGCGCGTCGGCGGGGGCTCGCCGCAGGCCGAGCGCGTGAGTCGCGCGCGCCGACACCGACTCGACGACGTCCAGGACTGAGCGGGAGGGCGCGCCGCGGGTGACGCGCCACCGAGATCTCGCGTTGCTCAGCCCGCCGTGACGATCGTGACCTCCGTCGGCCCCGACACCTCGGCCCGCAGGCCCGCCTTCTCGGCGATCCGCACCACCGCGCGGGCGTCCATGGGCTCGGCGCGCGTCGCCACCAGCGCCCGCGCGAGCAGGCCCTTGTGATGCTTGTTGAAGTGCGACACCACGGCCCGGCTACCGTCCGCGCGTTCGGTGACGACGGTGGCGGTGACCCCGCCGTCGACCCGTCCGAGCGCGGCGTACCCACCGGACCGCAGGTCCACGATCAACCCGCAGTCGAGCGCTGCGAGCTCCGCGGCCAGCGCGGGTCTCCACTCCGCGGCCAGCGTGCGCAGGCCGGGTAGCTTGGACCCCGCGGACAGCCGGTACGCCGGGATCGGGTCCCCGGCCCGCACCACGCCGAACAGCGCCGACCCGATCGCCAGCCGCGCATCCGCCTTCGCGCGCTGCGCCTTCGACAAACCCGGCACGTCGAGCGCCTCGTAGAGCACGCCGGTGTACCGCTCCAGCGCCGGCCGCGTCGGTGCCGTCCACAGCGCACGGTTGCGGTCGAGTTCGTCCGCCTGCCCCTCCGACAGTCCGAGGGCGGCGCGCCCGGCACCGTCATCGGCGGATACCGCCACGAGCGCGTCGGCGAGGCGGCGGCGCGTGTCGGTGAGGCCGAGCAGCGACAACTCGCCGAGGTCGAGCGGGGCACCGGACCCGCCGCCGACCTTGGTCTCCGACGGGGGAAGCAGGATCAGCACAGCAGGCACATTAAGCTATGGCCCCGTGATCACCCGACTCTCCCACCTCTTCCTCCGCACGCTCCGCGACGACCCGGCGGACGCGGAGGTCCCCAGCCACAAGCTGCTGGTGCGTGCCGGCTACGTGCGCCGCGTCGCGCCCGGCGTCTACAGCTGGCTGCCGCTGGGGCTACGGGTCCTGCGCAACATCGAGGGCGTGGTGCGCGACGAGATGAACGCGATCGGCGGCCAGGAGATCTCGCTGCCGGCGCTGCTGCCGCGTGAGCCGTACGAGACCACCAAGCGGTGGACCGAATACGGCGACGCGCTGTTCACGCTGAAGGACCGCAAGGACGTCGACATGCTGCTCGGCCCCACGCACGAGGAGATGTTCGCCCTCACTGTGAAGGGTGAGTACAACTCGTACAAGGACCTGCCGGTCGTCCTGTACCAGATCCAGACCAAGTACCGGGACGAGGAACGTCCCCGCGCGGGCATCCTGCGCGGCCGCGAGTTCGTGATGAAGGACTCGTACTCGTTCGATCTCGACGAGGGCGGGCTCAAGGACGCCTACCACGCCCACCGCGAGGCGTATCAGCGGATCTTCTCCCGCCTCGGGGTGAGTTACGTGATCGTCGCGGCCACGTCCGGCGCGATGGGTGGCAGCGCCTCCGAGGAGTTCCTGGCCGACAGCCCCGTCGGCGAGGACACCTACGTCCGGTGCCTCGAGTCCGGCTACGCGGCCAACGTCGAGGCCGTGGTGACGCCCGCGCCCGCCCCGATCCCTCTCGAGGGGCTCCCCGAGGCCGTCGTCTACGAGACACCGGAGGCGCCCACCATCGCGACGCTGGTCGACTGGGCCAACTCGGCGGACCTGGGCTGGACGGTCACGGCCGCCGACACCCTCAAGAACGTCATGGTCAAGACCCGGCTTCCCGGCGGCGAGTGGGAGCTGCTGGGCATCGGGATCCCCGGCGATCGCGAGGTCGACGAGAAGCGCCTGGAGGCGTCGCTCGAGCCGGCCGAGGTCGCCCTGCTCGACGACGCCGACTTCACGGCCAACCCGTTCCTGGTGAAGGGCTACATCGGCCCGCGCGGGCTGCAGGCGAACGGGGTGCGCTTCCTGGTCGACCCGCGGGTCGGCACGGGCACCCGCTGGATCACCGGCGCCGACGCCCACGGTAGGCACGTCGTCGACCTGGTCGCGGGCCGCGACTTCACCCCTGACGGGACCATCGAGGCCGCCGAGGTGCGCGACGGCGACCCGTCGCCCGACGGTCGCGGCACCCTGGTCTCGGCGCGCGGCATCGAGATCGGCCACATCTTCCAGCTCGGGTACAAGTACACCGACGCGTTCGAGGTGGACGTGCTGGGCGAGAACGGCAAGCCCGTGCGGCTGATCCAGGGCAGCTACGGTGTCGGTGTGTCCCGTTTGGTCGCGGTGATCGCCGAGCAGTGGCACGACGAGAAGGGCCTGCGGTGGCCCAAGGGCGTGTCGCCGTTCGACGTGCATCTCGTGATCGCCAACCGTGACGACACCGCCTGGTCGGGTGCCGAGGAGCTGGCCGCCGCGCTGGACGCGCAGGGCCTCGAGGTGTTGCTCGACGACCGCAAGGCGTCGCCCGGGGTCAAGTTCAAGGACTCCGAGCTGCTGGGTGTGTCGACGGTGGTGGTGGTCGGCCGGGGCTGGGCCGACGGTGTCGTGGAGCTGCGTGACCGGATCACGGGCGAGTCTCGCGAGGTTCCGGTGGCCGATGCGGCGGCCGTGATCGCGGCCGCGGCGCGCGCTCGCTAGCAGGGCGGAAGGCCCGCACCGGAATCCGGTGCGGGCCTTTCCGGTCGACCGAGGTCAGCGCAGCTGCAGCAGGGTGAACCACGCGTTGCTGGTGGTGTCGGAGTGGGTGGCGACGACGATGATGATCCCGATTATCACGATGATGCCCAGCACGACCGCGACGCTGCCGGTGATCACCCCGGCGAGAGCCATTCCGTGACCGGGGGCGCCGGTCTGCTTGATCCGCCGCATCGCGATGACTCCCATCACGATGGCGGCGATGCCGGGGAGGAATCCGCTGCCCCACGCGCAGAGCAGCAGAATGCTCACGATTCCGACCACCAGGGATGCGATTGCCAGACCGTCGTTGCCCGTCCGAGGCACGGGCTGGCCGTATCCGCCGGTGTACTGGCTCGGATCGGAATAGCCGCCGAACTGCTGGCCGCCGGGGTACTGCTGGCCCGGGTACTGCTGGCCCGGGTACTGCTGGCCGCCGGGGTACTGCTGGCCGCCGGGGTACTGCTGGCCCGGATATTGCTGGGCGCCGGGGTACTGCGCGCCCGGGTACTGCTGTGATCCGCCGGGATAGCCGCCCCCGTACTGGGCCGGATCGGACGCCGGGTTGGTCGGGTACTGCGGCAGCGCGGAGTACGGGTCCGACGGCGCGTACGGATCCGACGGCGGCTGGGGCGAGCCGAGCGTGTACCCGCCGTACGGGTCCGCCCCACTGCCCGGCGTCGAGGGTCGGCCGGTGCCCGGCTGCCCGGACACGGGCTCACCCGAGCCGGACTTGGACAGGCTCGGCCGGATCACCGTGGGGTCGTCACCGCCGGTGTCGCCGCCGGGCCGCTGGTTCGGATCGCTGTCGGTCATGACCGCCAGTCTATGCAAGCGGCCAGCGCGACCGGCGGCTACTGGTCTTTCGAGCCGGGGAACGGCGGCGTGGACGGCGTGACGTTCAGGGCGATCCGCCAGCGTGCCGCTCGGGTTGCGGCGCCGGTCAGGCCCGTCAGTGCGAGCCTGCGGTCACCGTCGTCGCCGGCATCGGCGAGCAGCACGCGGTAGGCCTGGGCGCACTCGTCCTCGGCGGTCACGGCCAGCTTCGCCGCCGACGTCGGATCGGTCACCTGGGTGGGCAGGTTGTAGGCGGCGGCAGCCGCGGGCGGGGTGGTCCCGGTGGCGGTGAGTGCGGCCGCGAGCGCGTCCCGCTGCGCCCGGTGCGCGTCGACGAACTCGGCCGCCGACGTCTGCCGCGGCGCCAAGGAATACGCCTGCACGATCCCGTAGGCGTACACGGCGGCGTACTCGGCGCGCAGCGCCGCGGTGAGGCCGTCCTGCTCGGTGCTCATGCGAGCACCACCTGCGCGTGCGTGCTGGTGGCGGCGGAGACCGCGCCCAGCAGCGACGCCCGGTACCCGGACGCCGCGACCGCCGCGTCGCCGGCGGCCTTCGCGGCCGTGTTCAGACGGTCGAGCAGCGCCGCCAGCGCG
>NZ_BAABFR010000183.1:0-4764 GCF_039541155.1 Tsukamurella soli | reverse complement strand
GGGGGCGGCGCGGACGGGTCCTCGTGATCCGCGCGGCCCGCCTGTCGTGCGTGCTGTTCGTCCTCGCCGCGCTGCTTCCGTGGGCCGCCCCCGATGCGCACGCCGGCATGCCCATCGCACAGTTCGTCCGCATCAGCCTCGACCAGATGACGCCCGACGTGGTCACCAACGCATCGCCCGACAACGTCATCGTCCTGGGGACGCTGACCAACTTCGGCGACCGCGACGTCTCCGACCTCGAGGTACGGCTCCAGCGGGGTCCGGCGCTGACCTCGTCGGACGACATCCGGTCGACGCTGGTGGCCGACAACAACACGTACGACACCATCGGGCGGTTCCACAAGGTGGTATCCGTGCTGCATCCGGGGCAGCAGGCGTCGTTCGCGCTGTCGATGCCCGTCCGATCGACCACGACGACCAGCGGACCGACGCTGGGGATCCACCGGCCAGGCGTGTACCCACTGCTGGTGAACGTCAACGGCAAGCCGGCCTACGGCGGGGTGGCACGCCTGGACGACAGCCGGACACTGTTGCCTGTGCTGTCGCTGCCGCAGTCCCAGGCCACGGCCTCAGGCACCGGGCGGTCCGGCAGTGCCGCACAGCCCGACGGCGGCGCACAGCCCGACGGCGCCGCCCAGTCCGGGACGATCGAGAAGGCCGTGACCACCTCGCCCGCGCGCCTGACCATGCTGTGGCCGCTCGCCGACAACCCCAAGCTGGCCGGTGGCGTGCCCGGCGGCGGCGATCCGCCGGTGCGGCTCGTCGACGACGCCCTGGCGGCGTCACTCGCCCCCGGCGGTCGCCTGTACGGCCTGCTCGACGCCTACGATTCCGCGACGCGGGGCAACGATCCGGCCGCGCAGGCGTTGCGGACGGCCACCTGCGTGGCCATCGACCCGGACCTGCTGGTCACGGTGCAGGCGATGACCGGTGGCTACCTCGTCTCGCGCGATCCCGGCGACGCCCACTCGCCCGCCACGCCCGGTCGCGGCTCGGCGGCGGCCACAGCCTGGCTGGCCCGGCTACGCGCTGTGGCGGCCCGCTCGTGCACCGTCGCGCTGGCGTTCGGCCAGGTCGACCTGGACGCGCTCGACGCCACCGGCAACGCCGCCCTGCTGCGCGCAGCGTTGACCGCCCCGGCCGACGTGATCGACAGCGTGTTGGGCGTGGCCTCGCAGCGGGGCATCGCCGTCCCCGCGTCGGGGATGCTGCTGGCACCGGGCGCGGCCGCGCTGCGCTCGACCGGCGTGCCCGCCGCCGTGATCGCCGCGACGGCGGTCTCGGCTCCGAATAAGGCGTCGCCGCGCGGGGCGTCGGGGTCCGGCACCGACACGCAGGGAACCGGGTCCGATGCGCAGGGGGACGGCATCGTCGGCCTGGGCAGAGGACTCGCGGCCGCGACCTTCGACCCCAACATCACCGCCGCGCTGGGCGCCATGGGCGAGTACCCGGCGGGCAGCGAGGACCACGTGCGGCCGGGCGACACCGGCACCGACAGAGTCGCCACGCGGTTCCCGCTCGGGGAGGAGTCCGCAATGTCGCGGCGGCTCGCAGCGGTCGGGGCCCTGATGCAGCCGGCGCTCGACCCGACCCAGCGGATCGCCCCGCCCGGCGGTTGGGCCGCCACCGTCGACCCGGATCCGATCGGCACCGTCATCGACGGTCGCAGCGAGCTGGTCGCGCCGCCGCAGGTCTGGGCTGCGTCGCCCGACGATGCCCGCGCCGTACTGACCGCCGCATCCACCCTGCTCACGGCCGGCCTCGCCGTCCCGCGTCCGTTCGCCGAGGTCGCGGGCGCTGCGCAGTCGGAGGCGGCGACGCCCACCCGGCCGGTCCGCGCGCCTCGGCGGCCGCCGGGCACGGCGCCGCCCACGATGCCCGCCTGGATCGTGGCGTCCGCCGCCGGTTACGCAGCCGACCTCGACCAGTTCGGCCGGTCGCTGGTCGCCGAGCCGAAGGGCGGGCTGACGCCCGGACGGTACATCTCGCCGCTGCGGGAGGACGCGCTGCGGGCGCTGCGGTTCGCTCCGCACCGCGCGGCCGTCGACGGTGACGCGCGCATCCGGCTCGCGGCGGCCCGCGGGTCCCTGACCGCCCAGCTCGGCTCGGTGACCATCGTCGCGCCGGGCGGCAGCTACACGCTGGCGTCCCAGAAGGCACCGATCCTGCTGGTCGCACGGAACGACCTGCCGCTACCGATCACCACCACGATCCGCTGGTCGGCGCCCGACGGGGTGTCGATCAACAGCTCGGAGGTCGAGGAGTTGCCGCCGCGCGGCACCCGCCAGATCGAGCTGCCGACCAAGGTGAACTTCTCGCGGATGATCGCCGTCGACCTGTCGCTTCAGACCACCGCCGGCCAGGATCTCGGCCAACCGATCCGCGTGACCGTGCATTCCAATGCGTACGGCCGAGCGCTGTTCATCATCACTATCGGTGCCGGCGCGCTGCTGGTGCTGCTGTCCGGGCGGCGCCTGTGGCGTCGGTTCCGGGGCCGGCCGGACCCGGCCGACGTCGACCGCCCGCCCGCGGATGAGCACGACCGGCTGATGGCGAACAGCTACGCTGCGCATACGTCGCCCCGCCGTGCCCCGGCGGACCGTCCCACAGAGGAGCCATGAGTCGAGCAGCCCCCCGCCGCATCGAGCCACACCGCGCCGGTGGGACCACTGCCGTGTCCGACGCCGCCGCTTCGGGCGACGGGGGCGGCACCGGTCGCCTACTCGCGTCGTCGAGTTCGCTCGCCGTAGCGACCCTGACCTCCCGGATCACGGGCTTCGTGCGGACGCTGCTGGTGGTCGCCGTGCTCGGCCCCGCGGTCACGTCCGCGTTCACCGTCGCGAACCAGATGCCGCAGCAGATCTCCGAGTTGGTGCTCGGCCAGGTGCTCAGCGCGCTCGTGGTGCCTGTGCTGGTGCGCGCCGAGATGGAGGACTCCGACCGCGGACAGGCGTTCTTCGAGCGTCTGCTGACCATGGCGCTGACGGTGTTGGGCATCGCCCTGGTGGCGTCGCTGCTGATCTCGCCGGTGCTGGTGGGCGTCCTGGTGGGCGGCAGCAAGGTGAGCTCGTCGCTGACGCAGGCGCTGGTCATCATGTTCCTCCCGCAGCTACTGTTCTACGGGCTGTCGGCCCTCTTCAGCGCGGTGCTGAACGTGCACGGATCGTTCCGACCCGGCGCCTGGGCACCGGTCGCGTGCAACGTCGTGCAGATCGCGACGTTGGTCGCCTACGTCGTCGCGCCAGGGGAGCTGACGCTGAACCCGGTCCGGATGGGCGAGCCCAAGCTGCTGATCCTGGGGATCGGCAGCACCCTGGGTGTTCTCGTCCAGGCCTGCGTGCAGATCCCTGCGATGCGGCGGGCCGGCATCCGGCTACGCCTGCGGTGGGGAGTCGACGACCGGCTCAAGCACTTCGGCGGCATGGGCGTCGCGATCGTCATCTACGTCGCCATCTCGATCGCCGGCAGCTACGTGGCCACCCCGGTGGCCGCCCACGCCTCCGAGGCGGGCCCGGCGATCTACCAGTACGCGTGGCTCGTATTGCAGCTGCCGTACGGCGTGATCGGCGTGGCGCTACTCACGGCGATCATGCCGCGGCTGTCGCGGAACGCCGCACGCGGGAATCGGGAGGCGGTGATCGACGACCTGTCGGTGGCCACCCGGCTGACCATGGTCGCGTTGATCCCGATCGTGGTGTTCACCACGTTCTTCGGCGAGTCCATCGGGCGGGCGCTGTTCCACTACGGACACGTCGACGCCGCGGTCGCCGAGCACCTGGGCA
This sequence comes from Tsukamurella soli, assembly GCF_039541155.1. NCBI lineage: Bacteria > Bacillati > Actinomycetota > Actinomycetes > Mycobacteriales > Tsukamurellaceae > Tsukamurella > Tsukamurella soli. The sequence continues at coordinate 982 of NZ_BAABFR010000183.1, read as the reverse complement.
CGGCGCTGTCGTTCGAGGCGTTCGTCCTCATCCCGTACGCCATGGTGCTGATCCATCTCCGGGTGTTCTACGCGCAGGAGAAGCCGTGGACACCCACGCTGATCATCCTGGTGATCACCGGCGTGAAGGCCACGCTCTCACTGCTGGTCCCGCACTTCGTGCACAACGGCTTCCGGGTGGTAGAGCTGCTGGGGACGGTGACGGGCATCGCATTCACCGCGGGTGCGACCATGGGCTGGGTGCTGCTGCGCCGTGACCTCGGCCGGATGCAGCTGACCAACGTGCGCCGGGTGCTGCTGACGACCACCGCGGTGTCCCTCGCCGCGACCGCCGCGATCTGGGGCGCGCTACAGCTGCGCCCGATGCGCTGGGTCGCGCTCGACGCGGGCCCGCTCGGTGCGGTGGCCTACCTGGCCGTCGGCGGGGTGCTGGCGCTCACCCTGACCTACGCCGTGCTCGCCTACCTCGGTGTCCCGGACGTCGTCGCCATCGCCGCTCCACTGCGGCGGGTGGCGGGCAGGTTCGTACCCGCGCTGCGCATCGAGCCCGACACCGACGCCGGTGGACGGGACGAGCGGGCCGCCCTGGCGGAGCGCGCCGAGGAGATCACGGCGCAGCTGCCGAGGATCGCCGACGATATCCACCTCCCGTATGCTGGCCGCAGCCACGTCCCCCGCCGGTTCGACACCGAGTTCGGTGGCCACCGACCGTCCGACGGCTCTGGTGCGCATCCCGCCGGCGTCCGCTATCGCAGAAGAGGAGCGTTCGCAGTGACCGACGACTCGGAGCCTTCGAACGCACCGGGCTCCCGTGCACCGGGCGCCGCTGAACCGGGTACGGCTGCCGGCCCTGAGGGCGCACCCGACACGACCGGTCCGACGGGAGAGTCCTCCGTCGGCATCCGCGGCCGGCGCACGCCGCTGCCCGCCGAGCGCGCCGCCGACATGCGCCCCACGACCGGGGCTGTGCCACCGGCACCGTC
>NZ_BAABFR010000182.1:0-4953 GCF_039541155.1 Tsukamurella soli | reverse complement strand
CGGCGCGGTGCCCGGCACTGCGACGCACGGCGCCCGGTTCGCGGCCGCTGCCGCCGCGAACGGTGCCGCGGCCGTCCTCACCGACGCCGACGGCGCCGCGGTGCTCGCCGCGGCCGGGGTGACGCTGCCCGTCGCCGTCCACGCCGCGCCCCGTCGCGTACTCGGCGCCGTCGCCTCACTGGTGTACGGTCGGCCGTCGCAGCGCATGGTCCTCGCGGGCATCACCGGAACGTCCGGCAAGACCACCACGAGCTACCTCACCGAGGCGGCGCTCACCGCGGCCGGGCACACGACGGGGTTGATCGGCACCGTCGGCACCCGGATCGCGGGTGAGCAGATCGCCACGTCCCTGACCACGCCCGAGGGCACGGCCCTGCAGGGGCTGCTCGCGGTCATGGTCGAGCGCGGGGTCGACGCGGCCGTCATGGAGGTCAGCTCGCACGCCCTCGACCAGAACCGCGTGGGCGGCACCCGGTTCGCGGTGGGCGGGTTCACCAACCTCAGCCAGGACCATCTCGACTACCACCCGACCCTGCGGGACTACTTCGACGCGAAGGCGCGGCTGTTCGTGCCGACCGGGGAGACCGGCGCGGGTGCCGAGCCGGTCTGCGAGACCGCCGTGATCTGCGTCGACGACGAGTGGGGCACCGAGATGGCCGCACGTCGCCGCGCCGCCGGGCTTCTGCTGGCCACCGTGTGCACGCTCGAGTCGGCGCCCTCGTGGGACTCCGCCGACTGGCGCGCCGAAGGTGTGGGCACGGCCGCCGACGGCTCCCAGGAGTTCACGCTGGTGGGGCCCCGGGACGCGTCGGCGCACGTCACCCTCACGCTGCCCGGCCGGTACAACGTCGCCAACGCCGCCCTCGCACTGGTGATCGCGCACGCCGCCGGGGCGGACCTCGCCGCCGCGGCCGCCGGGGTGTCGACGGTGGCGGTGCCCGGCCGGGTGCAGCGCATCGACCGCGGGCAGGACTTCCTCGCGGTGGTGGACTACGCCCACAAGCCGGCGGCCGTCGAGGCCGTCATCGCGACGCTGCGGGCGCAGTCCAGCGGCCGGATCGCGGTGGTGGTGGGCGCCGGGGGCGACCGCGACCGCGGCAAACGTCCCCTGATGGGCGCCGCAGCGGCCCGGGCGGCCGAGCTGGTGGTGATCACGGACGACAATCCGCGCAGCGAGGACCCCGCCGAGATCCGCGCTGCGGTCCTGGCCGGCGCTCAGGCCGTGGTGGACGCGGGTGCGGGGCCGGCGGGCGTCGAGGTGTACGAGCTGGGCGACCGCCGCGCCGCGATCGAGGCCGCAGTCGCGTGGGCCCGGCCCGGCGACGTAGTCCTCATCGCGGGCAAGGGCCACGAACCCGGACAGGAGATCGCCGGCGTGAAGCACCCGTTCGACGACCGCGACGAGTTGACCCGGGCGCTCGACGCGCGCCTCCTCGGAGTCCCCGGCGGCCGGAAGGGCGGCGAATGATCCCACTGACCCTGCGCGAGGTCGCCGACATCGTCGGCGGCGAGCTGCACGACGTGCCGGACGAGAACGCGATCGTCACCGGCACCGTCGAATTCGACTCCCGCGCGGTGCGCCCGGGCGGGCTGTTCCTGGCGCTCCCCGGCGCGCGCGTCGACGGCCACGAGTTCGCGGCGCAGGCGGCCGCGCAGGGCGCGGTCGCGGTGCTCGCCGCGCGCCCCGTCGGCGTGCCGGCGATCGTGGTGCCGGTGTCGGGGGAGACCGACAACCGCGTCATGGCGCTCGAGAACGACGCCGACGGCGCAGGGGCCGCGGTGCTGGGCGCCCTGGCCGCGCTCGCCGCGCACTGCACCCGCGTGCTCGCCGACCCCACCCGCCCCGGAGGCGGCCTCACGGTGGTCGGCGTCACCGGCTCGGCCGGGAAGACCTCCACCAAGGACCTGATCGCGGCGGTGCTGCGGCCGCTGGGCGAGACGGTGGCCCCGCCGGGCTCGTTCAACAACGAGATCGGTCACCCGTGGACCGCCCTGCGCGCCACCGAGTCGACGCGCTTCCTGGTGCTGGAGATGTCCGCGCGCGGGCCCGGGCACGTCGCCGCGCTGGCTCGCGTCGCGCCGCCGCGGATCGGCGTCGAACTCAACGTGGGTACCGCCCACCTCGGCGAGTTCGGCTCCCGTGCGGCGATCGCCGTGGCCAAGGGCGAGCTGGTCGAGGCGTTGCCTCCCGATGGTGTCGCGGTCTTGAACGCGGACGACGACGCGGTGGCCGCGATGGCGTCGCGCACCGCTGCGCGGGTGGTCCGGTACGGGGTGGGCGCCGCCCCCGACGTGCGCGCCGCCGACGTCACCCTCGACGCGCAGGCGCGCGCGAGCTTCACCCTGCACGCCGGCGACCGGACGAGCGGGGCCGCGGCGGCGCCCGTCTCCCTGCTGGTGCACGGCGAGCACCAGGTGCACAACGCGCTGGCCGCGGCTGCGGTGGCGCTCGAGTGCGGCGGGACGGTGGCGGGTGTCGCCGCAAGCCTGTCCGCCGCGGCGGCCGCGTCGCCGCGCCGGATGGACGTCACCGTGACCCCCGACGGGGTCACCGTGATCAACGACTCCTACAACGCGAACCCCGACGCCGTGCGCGCGGCGCTGCGCTCGCTCGCGCAGATGGCGCGGTTCGCGCCGGACGGGAGCCCGGCGGCGGAGAAGCGCCGTACCTGGGCGGTGCTCGGCGAGATGGGCGAGCTGGGCGACGACTCGATCGTCGAACACGATCGCGTCGGTCGGTTCGCGGTGCGGCTCGACATCTCGCAGCTGATCTGCGTCGGCGCATCCCGCGCCGTGCGTGCGCTGTGGCAGGGCGCGGTGATGGAGGGCTCGTGGGGCTCCGAGGCTGTGCAGCTCGACACGCGGGAGGAGGCCGTGGCGCTGCTCACGGAGCAGGTTCGGCCGGGTGACCTGGTTTTGGTGAAGGCGTCCCAATCCGAGAAGATGTGGGCGGTCGCGGAGGCGCTGCTGCGACCCGAGCACGCCGCAGCCGCGCGGCGACCGGCGGAAGAGGAGCAACGGTGAAGCAAATCCTGTTCGCGGGCGGGATCTCCCTGGCCGTGGCGATCCTGCTCACCCCGGTCCTCATCAAACTGTTCTCGCGACAGGGCTTCGGGCAGGAGATCCGGGTCGAGGGTCCGCAGAGCCACCAGACCAAGCGTGGCACGCCGTCGATGGGCGGCGTGGCCATCGTCGTCGCCCTGTGGTGCGGCTACCTCGGGGCGCACCTCGTGGGAATCGGGTCGGGCCCCGGCCCGTCGGCGTCCGGACTGCTGGTGCTGGGCTTGGCCACGGCGCTCTCGTTCGTCGGATTCCTCGACGACTTCATCAAGATCCGCAAGCAGCGCAACCTCGGGCTGAACAAGACCGCGAAGTCGGTCGGGCAGGCCGCGGCCGCGATCCTGTTCGGCATCCTGGTCCTGCAGTTCCGCAACGGCGCGGGCACAGGACCCGCCAGCCCGCACCTGTCGTACGTGCGTGACATCAACGCCATCTCGATGGTGTCGATCGTGTTCGTGCTGTTCTGCTGGTTCGTGGTGGCCGCGTGGTCCAATGCGGTCAACTTCACGGACGGCCTCGACGGACTGGCCGCGGGCTCGATGGCCATGGTCCTCGGTTCGTACGTGCTGATGGCGTTCTGGCAGTACCGCAACGCGTGTGTCGGCGGGCCCAAGGGCGCCGCGCCCGGTTGTTACGACGTGCGCGACCCGCTCGACCTGGCGCTCGTGGCCGTCGCCGCCGGTGGCGCGTGCCTGGGCTTCCTGTGGTGGAACGCCGCGCCGGCGAAGATCTTCATGGGCGACACCGGCTCGCTCATGCTGGGCGGCCTGCTGGCCGGCCTGTCCATCTCGACCCGCACGGAGTTGTTGGCGATCGTGATCGGCGCGCTGTTCGTGGCCGAGATGGTCTCGGTGGTCACCCAGATCCTGGTGTTCCGCAGCACGGGCCGCCGGGTGTTCCGGATGGCGCCGTTCCACCACCACTTCGAGCTCGCGGGGTGGGCGGAGACCACGGTGATCATCAGGTTCTGGCTGCTCACCGCCATCGCCTGTGCGCTGGGTCTGGGGCTGTTCTACAGCGAGTTCCTGTCCTCCGCGAGCGCGGGCTGAGCAGGTGCAGCCGTACCTGACCGCCGGCGCAGACGTCCTGGTGGCGGGCGCGGGGGTGACCGGCCCGGCCGTGGCGCGGGCGCTGCTGGCGTTGGGGGTGCGACCCACGATCGCCGATGCCAAGCCCCTCGCGCGGGCGAAGGTCGCGGCCGAGGTACCGGGGGTCACCGTCGTCGACCTCGACGGCCTCGACACGTCAGCGCTCGGGCGCTTCGCGGCGGTGGTCTGCGCGCCCGGCTTCCGCCCCACGGCGCCCGTTCTGGTGGCCGCGCGCGAAGCGGGTGTGCCGGTGCTGGGCGACGTCGAGCTCGCCTGGCTGGCCGACCGCGCCGGGCTGTTCGGTGCGCCGCGCACCTGGCTCGTCGTGACCGGCACCAACGGCAAGACCACCACCACGTCGATGCTCGAGCAGATCCTGCTGCACGCCGGGCTGCCCGCCGCCGCCTGCGGCAACATCGGACGCACCGTGATCGATGCGGTCACCGATCCCGCCGACCACCGCGTGCTCGCCATCGAGCTCTCGTCGTTTCAGCTGCACTGGGCACCGTCGGTGCACCCGCACGCGGGCACCGTCCTCAACGTGGCCGAGGACCACCTCGACTGGCACGGTTCCATGGCCGCATACACGGCGGACAAGGCTCGGGCGCTCAGCGGCGGTGTGGCAGTGATCGGCCGCGACGACGCGATCGCGAGCGGGTTGTCCGGGCCCGGGGTCACCGTCGGGTTCACGACGGGGGAGCCCGCGCCGGGCGACTTCGGGGTGCGCGCCGGCCTGCTGGTCGACGGTGCCGGGCGGCCGATCCTGCCGGTCGCCGACGTGGTCCCCGCGAGCCCCGCCGGCATC
>NZ_BAABFR010000181.1:0-4990 GCF_039541155.1 Tsukamurella soli | reverse complement strand
GGGACTAGTGGTTGTCTTCCTAAGACCGCTTGGCCTCCGACTTCCCGCGGTGCGGGTGCCGCAGGCTCCGCGGGCACGGGGTCGGTGGCGCGTTCGTCCGCGCCGGCGGGACGGTGCATCACCGGCACGCCCTCGGGCGTCTGGTCCACCGGCGGCGATGCGGGCTCCGCCACGGGTTCCGGCTGCGGCGATGCGGGCTCCGCCACGGGTTCCGGCTGCGGCGGTGGCGCTGATTCGGCGGCCTGCGGCACCGGCGGCTCCGGTACCGGTCGGGTCGGCGGTACCGGTACCGGTACCGGCTCCTGCTCTGCCTGCTCTGCCTGCTGCGCCGGTTGCGCCGGGCGCTGGCTCGGCCGCACGAACCGCTGATCCCCCGCGGGGGCGTCCGAAGCGCCACCCGCGGGCGCGGGCGCACCGCCCGAGGCACCCACCGGCCGCCGCTCGAGCACCTCGACGCGTTGCAGGAGCGCGGCATGCGAGTCGTCGGCACCGGGAAGCAGCATGCGCGCGCACATCACCTCGAGGAGCAGCCGCGGCGATGTGGCGCCGCGCATCTCCGCGAGCGAGGCGTGCGTGACCTCGGCGCACCGCGTGAGGGTGCCGAGTCCCAGACGGGAAGCCTCCGAGCGCATCTGGTCGAGGACGTCTACCGGGACGTCGATGAGACCGCGGTCGGCGGCGTCGGGAACGGTGTTCAGCAGGATCAGGTCGCGTAGCCGCTCGAGCAGGTCCATCGCGAACCGGCGCGGGTCGTGGCCGGCGTCCATCACACGCTCGACCGCCCCGAACAACGCGGCACCGTCGGACTCGGCGAGCGCGTCGACGGCGGAGTCGATCAGCGCCACATCGGTGACCCCCAGCAGGCCGAGCGCACGCTGGTAGGTGACCCCCTCGGGACCCGCGCCGGCGAGCAGCTGGTCCATGATCGAGAGGGAGTCACGCGGCGAGCCGCCGCCCGCGCGGATCACCAGGGGGTAGACCGCCGGCTCGACGGGGACGCTCTCGGCGCCGCAGATGCGCTCGAGCAACGGCCGCATCACCGCGGGCGCCAGCAGGCGGAACGGGTAGTGGTGCGTACGCGACCGGATGGTGGTGAGCACCTTCTCGGGCTCGGTCGTGGCGAAGATGAAGATGAGGTGCTCGGGCGGCTCTTCGACGATCTTGAGCAGCGCATTGAAACCCTGCGGCGTCACCATGTGCGCCTCGTCGACGATGAACACGCGGTAGCGGGACTCGGCGGGCGCATAGAACGCACGGTCCCGCAGCTCACGGGCATCGTCGACGCCACCGTGCGACGCCGCGTCCATCTCCGTGACGTCGAGGTTGCCCGGCCCACCCGGCGCGAGCGCGATACAGGAGTTGCACACGCCGCACGGCGTGGACGTGGGCCCTTGCTCGCAGTTGAGCGAGCGGGCCAGGATGCGCGCCGACGAGGTCTTCCCACAGCCGCGCGGGCCCGAGAACAGGTAGGCGTGGTTGATCCGGCCCGAGTCGAGCGCGGTGCTCAGCGGCTCGGTGACGTGTTCCTGGCCCACGACCTCAGCGAACGTCGCGGGGCGGTACTTGCGGTAGAGAGCCACGGGCCAAGGCTACCGGGGAGCTACGACGGTGTCGGGCGGCCCCGTCGCTTCCGACTTCTGTCCCGGCCTGCGAGATTCCGGGACCGGATTCCCGCGCTTCGAGCGCAAAGGTTCAGCCGACGCGGCGGTCGTCGGAGAGCGCGAGCCAGAGCGCGCTCAGCACCGTCGTCACCGCGAAGATCCACACGTACACGCCGGAGTACAGCACCCGCAGCAGCCCCGGCGGCTCGGGTCGCAGGAAGATGCCGATCGCGAACACCTCATGGACCCACGGCACACCATCGGGCACGGCGCCGGGGAAGTAGCTGATCCAGATGAAGGTCGCCGCGACCAGCGCGAGTGGCGGGATCAGGTACGCCGCCCGCAGCAGCGGCCGTGACGTGGTCAGCGCCGGGGCCAGCAGCAGCACCAGCAGCGGGACGATCCACACCCAGTGGTGTCCCCACGAGAACGGCGACACGGCGGTCATGGTGAGACCGGCGAGGCAGATGCTCAGCAGAGTCTTCCCGCGGTGATACGCCAGTGCCGCGACCGCGAGCCCCACCAGGGCGGCGGGCACGGCGACGGCGAGCCACACCCCCGTCGACGGGGTCCGGGCGCCGGACAGGTATCCGATGAGTCCGTTGATCGACTGGTTCGACACGGCATCGGGCTGCCCCACGCGATTGGCGTCGATGAATGTGCCGGACCAGTACTGCCACGAGTCTGCCGGGATGGCGGCGAAGCCGACCGCAATCGTCACCACCAGTGCCACGACGGCGTTGCGCGCGGCCCGCCACTGCCGCGTCACCAGGAGGTAGGCGAGGAAGAAGATCGGCGTCAGTTTGATCCCGGCGGTGATGCCGACGCTGAACCCCTTCCACCGCGCGCCGGGCGGGCGCCCGAGGTCCCACAGCAGTAGGAGCATGAGGAAGATGTTGATCTGCCCGTACCACAGGGTGGTCCGCACCGGCTCGAGGCAGGACGCGACGAGCACGATGCACACCGCCGCCCACCAGACACGCCAGTCCCGACGGAAACCCATCAGCCGGAACGCGATCAGCACGCACGCAAGCAGAGCGGCGACCACGGCCACCGTCCACACCCAACGCATCACGTCCGGGGACATCCACGACAGCGGCACGAAGATCACCGCCGCGAACGGGGTGTAGGTGAACGGCAGGATGTCGTTCATCAGGGCACCGTCGTAGAGCCGCTGCGTGCGGTGCGTCACGATGTACCCGCCGAGGCGGTAGACCTGCGCGTCGACCTGGTTGTGCATCAGGCCCCACATGGGCGCGTCGATCGGCACACGCACGATCTGCTGCCAGACGGCCACCGCCGCGGCAGCGGTGAACAGCGCGAGAACCGCCCAGTGGCGGGGGAATTGCCGGATGGGGGCCTCCGCCACCGGGACCTCCTCGATCCGTGCTAGTGCCGCAAGAGCTTCTCGGCAGAGGCCAAGAGTACACAGGTCGCGAAGCCGTCCATCGCGGTCTCCAACTCGCTCAGGCCGGGGAACGACGGTGCCAGGCGGATGTTTCGGTCGTGTGGGTCGCGCCGGAGCGGGAACGTGGAGCCGGCGGCGGTCAGCGCGATCCCGGCGTCCGCCGCGAGTTCGACGGTGCGCGCGGCGGTTCCGTCGAGCACGTCGACGCTGATGAAGTAGCCGCCCTTGGGTTCGGTCCACGAAGCCACTTTCGGTCCGCCCAGCCGATCCTCGAGGATCTCGAGGACGCGGCGGAACTTCGGCGCGAGAAGCTCACGGTGGCGGCGCATGTGGGCGCGGACGCCGTCGGCGTCGCCGAAGAACCGGACGTGGCGCAGCTGGTTGACCTTGTCGGGCCCGATCGACGTGATCGCGTTGTGCCGCGCGTACCACATCAGGTTCTCGGTGGACGCGCCGAAGAAGCTGACCCCCGCGCCCGCGAAGGTGATCTTCGACGTGGATGCGAACACGTAGGGGCGGTTCGGGTGGCCGGCGTCGCGGGCCATGGAGAGGATGTCGTGGCTCGCCGGGGCGTCGCCTTCGAGCGGATGGACGGCGTACGCGTCGTCCCAGAACAGCCGGAAGTCCTTGGCCGCGGTGGGCATCGACACCAGCTCGCGCGTCACCTCCGCGGAGTAGACGGCGCCTGTGGGGTTGGAGAACTTGGGGACGGCCCACAGCCCCTTGATCGTGGGGTCGTCGGCGACGAGCCGTTTGACGACGGCGACATCCGGCCCATCCGGGTTGATCGGCACGGGGATCATGTCGAAGCCGAGGCTCTCCGTGATCGCGAAGTGCCGGTCGTAGCCGGGCGCGGGGCACAGGAATGTGGAGGTGCCGTCGGTAGGCCAGGGCGCGTCACCGTCGACGGTGCCGTGCAGCGCGGCGAAGGTGACGAGACGGTACATGATCTCGAGGCTGGCGTTGTTCTGCGCGACCAGGTTGTCGGCGGGGATGTCGAGCAACTCGCCGAAGATCGCGCGCAGCTCCGCCAATCCGGCGAGGCCACCGTAGTTGCGGGTGTCGGTGCCGTCGGCGGCCCGGAAATCTCCGTCGCCGGGCAGGGACAACAGCTCGTTGGACAGATCCAGCTGCTCGGGTGAGGGCTTACCGCGGGTGAGGTCCAGCTTCAGCCCGGCCGACTTGAGCTTCTCGTACCGAGCCTTCAGATCCGCGTGTACATCAGCGAGTTCCGCGGAGCTCATGGAGACGTACGTGGTCAATGCGCCACCTTCGGTACAGACGAGACATAAAAGGGGACTCCGCGCACCCGCCAGAGCCCGTTGACCCTTGCTGCGTTCCCGCCCTGGGGGAGTTCACAGGATGGACGCCGCGCGGAGTCCGGCGCTCACTATACCCACCCGCGCCACGAGCCGCCTCGGAGGTCGCGTTTTGGGTTTCACCCCCGCGATCGACTAGCATCCTGGGCGGAGGATTCGCCTAGTGGCCTATGGCGCTCGCCTGGAACGCGGGTTGGGTTAACAGCCCTCAGGGGTTCAAATCCCCTATCCTCCGCCGAAGAAACGGCCCGTGACCTGCACCGACAGGATCACGGGCCGTTTGTCGTCAACAGTCGCGTCAACGCGGTCCGGAAGCGGCCCGCACAGCTCAGCGTGCAGGCGTCCACCTGGCGGCGCCGACCACTCGTTGCCACCCTCCGGCAACTGTCGACCAAAGCCGACCTCACCACGGCGTCACCATATCCGCGGCGATCGGACATCCCACGTGTGCACGAGATGCGCAGCCCATAGTGTTGCCGGACGTGTAGCGCCACTACCGACCTCCGGCACAATCGGAGCTCGCTACACGGGGGCGCCCTGTGTGACAGGGTTAGGTGAGACAGTTCGATTCAGAGTTCATCACTACAGGGCGAGACTGGGGCACCGATATCGTGACCATGACCATCTCATCGACTCGGGACAGCGTCGATACTGGCCTGGTG
>NZ_BAABFR010000180.1:0-5269 GCF_039541155.1 Tsukamurella soli | reverse complement strand
CCACCCGCCACGGTGCGCACGGTCGGGGGCCGGGTCGTCGGCGGCCCGGCGGCCGGCGCCGTGCCGGTGCTCGACCGCGCGCAGCTGCGCTTCGTGCTGGAGGATTTCGTGTTCGGCGGCCTCGAGCGGGCCGGTGACCTGGCGGACGTGCTCGACCTGCCGCTCGCCAGTGAGGCCTGCGATGCGGTGGTGGTGAGCAGCGGTGTGCGGCTCGCCCGCGGCGCCGATCCGGGCGTCGTGGTAGCCACCGCGGTCGGCGCCCTGCCCGACGCGCCCGAGGTCACGGTGCACGAGCGGCTCGAGGTGCGATGCGGCACTCGCGTGGTCGCGGTGCCGTGGTGGATCGACGGTTCCGGGCTGCATGTCGCACGCGACCGCGGCGGCTCCGCCGGGGTGAATTGAGCGAGACGGGATGTGGCCCGGTCCCGTCGATTCCGGCTTCTTGAAATTCTTCGTGCAGACCCGCACACCATTCATGACGGCGGTGCTGCGTGCCGTCTCGGGGCCGGGCGCGACTCGGACGCTCGCCGGGGTGGCGGTCGTCGCCGCATTCCCGCTGGTCGTGCTACATCCGTTCTCGTACGCGTTAATGCTCGTTGTGACGCCGGTCATAGGATGTGTTCTGATGAATGTCATCGAGAGCGTGGCCGACCGAGAAATGCCACCCATTCCAATTCGGCTCGTCGAAATAGAATCACCCGCATTCCCGACCGCGGTATGGGATTGATTCCATGTCTCGTGTCGGGATTATCGTGCTTTCTGTACACGCGATATCAGGCGGCCCGCGAGCTGTGAGCGGCGACCGTGTCGTCGATCCGGTGAATGGCCGGCGGCGCGCGGGGCGCAGCTGCGGCCGGGTGCGCTGCGGCCCTGGTTCGCGGTCGGCGCGGTCGGGTCTGCCTCGCCGCGCACCGCGCGTCCGACGTGGTCGCCGAATGGGTGCGTGGTGTGGTGATCGTGGTGGTCGCGGACCGGGTCAGACGAGCCCTTGCTGTGCCCCCCGCGCGCCCCGGCGCGCCGCGTGCCGCTGCCTGACGAAGGTGACGGTGCCGAACACCCCCACTGCGACGCCCGCAACGCAGGTGATCCAGGCATCGCCGAAAGTGCCGTGGAAGACCGTTGTCACTATCAGTGCAACGAGCCACAACACTGCACCTGTTATAACCACGGGTAGTGGCGCGGTAATTTGCCGAGGTAATGCGGGCGCCTGGGCGGACATGACCCTCCGGTTCGTCGACGGAAATAGTTCGTTAGATGTACTCTAGCGCCGTGACTGATAATGACGAGCGTCTCGCTGGCGACCTCGCACTAGCTGTGGTCCGCTTCGCTCGGCACCTCCGAGGACGGCGAAGGGACTCGACCGTCTCCCTCACCCAGCTGTCGGCTCTGAACGCCCTCGCGAACGACGGGCCGCTCACGCCGGGCCAGCTGGCCGCGCGGGAGCGCGTGCAACCGCCGTCGATGACGCGCGTGATCGCCTCGCTATCGGATCTGGGACTGGTCAGCCGCGAACCGCACCCCACCGACGGGCGTCAGGTGATCGTGAGCCTGTCCGACCAGGGTGAGCACGTGATCAACGGCGAGGCGCGGGCCCGCGAGGCGTGGCTGCGGGGCAAGCTCGAGCAGCTCTCGGACGAGGACGTCACCACTCTGGGCGATGCGGTCGTGATCCTGAACAAGCTGATCGCTGCAGAGGCCTGATCCCGCGGTATGCCGGGTCCTTCCATGTTCGCGTCCCTACGGACGCGGAACTATCGATACTGGGTGTCTGGCCAGGTCGTCTCGCTCATCGGGACCTGGATGCAGCGCGTCGCGCAGGACTGGCTGGTGCTGGACCTCGCGCACTCGAATGCTGCGGCGGTCGGGATCGTGATGGCCCTCCAGTTCGGGCCGACGCTCGTGCTGTCGCCATGGGCCGGGGTGCTCGCGGACCGGTACGACAAGCGTCGCCTGCTGGTCCTGACGCAGTCGCTGTCGGCGCTGTGCGCGGCCGTGCTGGCGGCGCTGGTCCTGACCGGCGTGGCCAGGCTGTGGCAGGTGTTCCTGGTGGCGTTCGTATTCGGTTGTGTATCGGCGGTCGACGCCCCGGTCCGCCAGTCGTTCTCGATCGAGATGGTCGGGCCGGAGCTGCTGCCCAACGCGATCGCGCTGAACTCGATGGTGTTCAACGGGGCTCGAATCGTGGGGCCGGCGATCGCCGGCGTGCTGATCGCGGCCGTGGGTACGGGGTGGGTGTTCTTCGCGAACGCCGTGAGTACGGCGGCGGTGATCGGCGCCCTGCTGGCCATGCGGGTGCCCGAACTGTTCCAGGCGCCGCCGGTCGAGCGGGCCCGCGGCCAGGTGCGGGCGGGCTTCGGCTACGTGTGGAAGCGGCCGGACCTGCTGGTGGTGGTCGTGGTCGTGTTCTTCGTGTCCACATTCGGCATCAACTTCCCGCTCGCGCTGTCGGCGTTGGCTAGGAACGGCTTCCACCTGGGCGCCAACGCCTACGGCCTGCTGTCGACGACGCTCGCGATCGGCACACTGTCGGGGGCGGCGGTGGCCGCCCGGCGCTCGCGCAAGGCGTCGATGCGCCGGTTCCTGGCATCCGGGATCGCCTTCGGCGTGTGTCAGACGGTGGCGGGCCTGGTCCCGGTCTTCTGGATCGTCGCGGTGCTGCTGATCCCCGTCGGCCTGTTGCAGATGACGTTCACGACGTCGGCGATGAGCAGGCTTCAGCTGAGCGTCGACAAGCAGTTCCGGGGCCGCGTGATGGGAATCTACATGCTCGCTTTCATGGGCGGCACGCCGCTGGGCGCGCCATTGCTCGGGTGGATCGCGGACGCCACCACCGCGGCCGCGCCGTTGATCGCCGGTGGCGCTATATCAGCGCTCTCGTGCGTGGCGTGTATCGCGGTCCTGCGCCGCAGGCCTGTCACGAATGCGGGCTGACCGCGCGGAGTATCTGCTTCATTGTTCAACCGAAACGAATATCGGCGACATGATGCGCACAACGAAGAAGTCTGCGCGCGCGTGTCGGCCTGAGGCGAGTGCGGCGGCGGCCGCCCGTACTACCATCGCCCCGTGACGGGACTGCGGATCATCGATATCCATGACCAGGCGGACGAGCGCCTGGTCGATTTCCGTGACCTGTCCGACGCCGACCGCCGGCCCGACACCGGCCGCGGCGTCGTCATCGCCGAGGGCGTCCCCGTCGTCGAGCGGATGCTCGCGTCGCGCTTCCGACCGCATGCCGTGCTCGGCGTGGCCGCCCGTCTGGAGCGCCTCGCCCCGGCGCTCGACCGACTGGGCGCGGACGCGCCCGCCTGCTACCGGGTCACCGCAGACCTCATGGCCCGCGTGGTGGGCTTCCATCTCAACCGCGGAGTGCTCGCTGCGGCCCGGCGCCCACCCACACCGGACGCCGGGGAACTCCTCGACGGCGCCCGGACGGTAGTGGTGCTCGAGGGCGTCAACGACCACGAGAACCTCGGTGCGATCTTCCGCAACGCAGCGGGGCTGGGCGCCGATGCCGTGCTGTTCGGCCCACGCTGCTCGGACCCGCTCTACCGACGGGCGGTGCGGGTCTCGATGGGGCACGTGCTGCTGGTGCCGTTCGCGCGCCTGGGCGTCGACGGTTCCGGGTGGCCCGTCGACGCCCTGGACACCCTGCGGGCGCGCGGCTTCCGCACCGTCGCCCTGACCCCGGGCGGGGACACCCGCCTGCAGCATGCGGCGGACGGGGAGCGGGTCGCGTTCCTCGTCGGTGCCGAGGGGCCCGGCCTCACCGCGAAGACCCTCGACGCCGCCGATGCGCGCGCCGCCATCCCGATGGCGCGAGGCACCGACTCGCTCAACGTGGCGACGGCCGCTGCGCTGGCACTCTACGAGCGCGCTCGGGGCTGACGATGACGCTCCCGTGCCCGGCGCGCCGCCCGCGCTCGACCCCGTGGGCCACGGGCCTGACGGTGGCGGCGATGATCGCCGCCTACACGGCGGGGGTCGGTGTGGCGCTGTTCGGCGGTTGTCTCGCGGTGAGCCGGTGGCTGGGCGTCGCGCTGCTGCTGCTCGGATCGGCGGGCGCCGTGCCGCTCATCGCGCAGGCGAGGTCTCGCCCCGTGGCACGATGGTTCGCCGGGGGTGCCGCTGCCGGGTTGGCGGTGACGTGGCTGATCGTGGTCGCGATCCTCATCGCGACCTGAGTGCGGCTCAGGCTCAGAAGCCGAACCAGCGCCGGACCTTGCCCTTGCGCGCATCGTCACCGTCGGCGGGCGCCCACTGCGACTGATCGGGGTGTGGCTCCCAGTCCGGGGCGGCCGTCTCGCTGCCCGGTCCCGCGGGCACCGCGACCGCGTCCTCCGGTCCGCCGGCGGGCACCGCGCCCACGGTCGTCGGGTCGAAGCCGGGGCCGGCCGCAGCCGTGGCGAGCCAGAAGTCGAGTACGGGGATACGGGCGGGATCGAGGTCGGTCTCGGCAAGCGGGTAGGTGTAGCGGAACCCCAGCCACTCACGGTTGGCCTGCTCGGCGAACTCCATGGGGTGGAAGGGCAGCGCGCGCGGGTCGGGGTCCACGCCCGGCGCGTACGCGAGCGGCCGCTCGCCCGCCCAGAAGGGACCCTCGAACAGTTCGGGGAGCCCGATGTCCTCGAGGATGTCCACGGGGTGCGCCGCGAACGACCGCTTGAGTTCGTCGCCCGACCAGTGGGCGAATGCCCCGATCGACCGGTCGGGATGGGTCACCAGCAGGAACGTCTGTGCGGCGCGCACCAGGTCCAACCAGGACGGGTCGAGTTCCGACGGCCGAACCACCGCCACGTCGGCGTGCGTGACCACCGTCAGTCCGCCGTACGACCCCACGTACACGTGGCCGGGGGCCGGGTCCGCTGCGGCGGCCAGGTCGGTCTGCGCCGCGGCCGCCTCGCCGCCCAGGATGCGCTCCGCGATCGCACGTGCCGGGACCTCGTCCGACGCACCCGCGATCGCGAGACGGCCCTTCGGATCCGCTACATCGGAGAACCAGATCGTTGCCGCACGCGCACCCACTCGGGACCCTCCTCGTCGCTTCGGCTGTGCCACCGCAGGCGGTGGCTGTGCCGTCCTCTCGTCCGGCTGGGCCGGATCATGTCACGCTCGGACGCCCGCGGCCACTCGGTCAGCTGTGACCGGCCCCGCGGACTCCCAGAAGCACATCCTCCCACGAGGGCATCTCGGGACGTCCGCGATGCGCGGAGTGGGGGCCGTTCTGTCCGGACCGCGCGACCGCACCGGGCTCGCGCAGGCGCGCGGGCCG
>NZ_BAABFR010000179.1:0-5472 GCF_039541155.1 Tsukamurella soli | reverse complement strand
CGGCACGCCGCCTATGCCGCCGGGCAGGCCGGGGCCGTCGCCCACGTCGCCGCACACGATCTCGGCGCGGCCGCCTACGCGATCAAGGCGGCGCGCGCCGCCGCGCCCGCCGAGCTGGCCGACAAGGCAGGACGTGCCGAATGTCGTTGGCAGCGTGCGCAGCTGCCGGATCCGGTGCGACTGCTCGTGCTCGACGACCAGCGACTACGCAACGACATCTGCTGGTCTGTGTTCGAGTAGTCGCAGGTGAAGGCACCGACGGGCTCCACCGTCGAACACGGCGTGGCGGTCGGAGCCCCGGACTGGCCGGTGTGGACTCCCGACCTCCTCCGCGGCCGAGCTCGCACCGTTACTCGTACACCCCCTCCACCTCCCACCTGTCCGCCGCGTACCGCAGGAGCAGTGCGCGTACCTGGGCCAGCTGGGTGGGATGCCGCCCGGTCGGCTCGAGGAGCACCTGCGCGCGCGCCGCGGGACCGGCGCCCGGCTCCCACCAGCGTTCGTCCACCAGCCACGGCCCGGCCCACCAGCTGAGCCCCCACTCCCGGCCGTCCCACGCCAGGTGGGTGGGTTCCGCCGTGAAGACGCCGCGGTCGGTGACCCGCACCGGCGCACCGCGGGCGTCGGTGACGTCGACGGTGACGCCGGTGCACAGCACCGTCGGTGCCGGCTGCGGCAGCCGGCCGGGCCGCGGCGCCGCCGGATCCCGCTCCGGCACCGGCTCGTCGCCCAGCGGCACCCAGGTGATCTGCTCGGCCGGGCCGCGGCCGCCGCTGCGTACCCCGACCCGGACCGCCTCGCCACCCAGCAGGCCCTGCACCCGCACGAGTGCCCGGCGGAAGCGGGCGCCGTCGTCGCCCTCCCCGCCCCAGATGCCGGCCTGCAGCCCGCCGGCATCCACCACCTCGACCGGCTCGAGCCGCAGCAGGGTGACCGGCGCCGTAGGACCGGGAGGTGCCGCGGTGCCGCCCTTCCTGCTCCGCCCCCCGGTGATCCAGCCGTCGAGCTGCCACCGGATGCGGTCGGCGGTGCCCTCGAGGGTGAGCGGCTCGGCGCACCGCCATGTGCGCGTGTGTACCTCCCCATTGGCCGTGGCCGCCGAGACCTGCAGCCGCATGCACGCGACCCCGGCCGCGGCGAGCCTGCCGTGCAACTCGGCGGCGAGGGCACGCCCGGCGAACGCGGCGGCGTCGACCCGGTCGATCGGCGGATCGGGGTGGTGCACCACCTCGAGTCCCGGCGGCAGCGCGCGGGTCGACGGTGGCCGGTCCTCCACCGCCCGCGCCTGTCGGTGCGCGGCGATCGCGTCGATCCCGAAGCGGGTGGCCACGTCGGTGGCGGCGAGCGCCGCGAAGTCGCCGACGGTGCGCAACCCCAGACGGTGCAGCAGGTCCAACAGCTCGGTCCGGTCGCCCCCACCGAGGCTGGGCTCGACCCCCAGCTCGGCGACCGGCAGTCGCGCCAGGAACTCCGCGGATCCGCCCGACGGCACGACCACCCCGCGCCGGGCGGCGCACGCGGCGGTGAACACCTCGTCGGCGGTCCCCACCTGCGACTCCATGCCCACCGCGGATACCGCATCGACCAGCCGCTCAGCCGCGGCCGCCTCTGTGCCGAAGAACCGCACAGCGCCACGCGCGGGGATCACGACCAGCCCCGGTCGCAGCACTTCGATCAGCGGGATGAGCTCGGCCACCGCCGCCGCGACCGGCTCGAACACGCGGGCATCGCGAGCGTCATCGGCGGCCGCGACGTGCAGCAGCGGGCAGCGGGCCTGCGCCTCCCGGCGCCGCAGCCCGCGCCTGACCCCGGCGGATCGGGCCGACGCCGAGCCCGCGATCACCATGACCGCCCGCACCACCGCCACCGGCCGGTCAGGCGGGAGGTCGACCTCCACCGCCGCGGCCACTGCGGGCCAGTCGGGACACCAGAGGGCCATGATCCTTCCCCTCGGGGGCTCCGCCCCCGAGAACCCCCGACCCTCTCTCCCTCCCCTCGGGGGCTCCGCCCCCGAGAACCCCCGACCCTCTCTCCCTCCCCTCGGGGGCTCCGCGGTGTCCGCACGTCCCTGGGCGTGCAGTTCGACGGGTGGCTCGGTCACCGTCGGCCTCGTCATCGCGCCACCGTCTTCCGCTGCAGTACGTCGATGTGCAACAGGTGTGCGATAGCCCGATCGATGGGCAACGCACCCGACTCGCCCAGCGGGGCCCCGGCACGTGCGCCGGGCATGCCCGGCGGAGCCGTCGCGCCCCTGATGCGCCGATGTAGATCCGACGATCCGGAAAGACATCTACGCAGTTCACTCTGGTCTTCTTCGCGACTGTGCGGTTCCTTCGCGCACTGCGTCACCGTCATATGTCACACCCCTCCCATACCGTGTGAGATATGAGAGCCACGAGGAAGACGCGACTCGAATACTCTTTCGATTTCCGAATCCACGGTAAACCCGAGAGGGCGAACCCGTCAAGGCCGGAACGACCGGAGAGGGGTAGCCAATGTCGCGACCTGCAGCCTTGACCTCAACATCGGTTCAGGCCATACGGTCGGTTCCATGACCAGACCCATGCAACCGCCCGACCGCCAGCCCCTCGGCTTCTGGACGCTCCGCGCCGGAGAGACGATCCGTGCCCGCACCCGCGGCGCGCTCGCGGAGATCGGCGTCACCCAGCCCGAATGGTGGGTGCTACATCAGCTGTCCCTCCATCCGGGAGGCGTTCCCCGGGACGATGTGATCGGCACCGTCGGGCCCAACGACACCCCGGAGGCGATCGTTGCCGCGCTGCGGTCCGTCGCGGCCAACGGATGGTCGCGGGACGACGGCGCGACCATCGCCCTGACCACCGCCGGCAGGGAGCGGTTCGAGCGCGCGGCGGAGGTCCAGGCCGCGCTTCAGCGGGAACGCATGCAGGGCATCAGCACGGAGGACTTCGCGACCACCATCACCGTCCTGCAGAAGACCATCGACAACCTCGGCGGGACCGCCTGGCACTGGTGACGTCACACCCGCGCCCGCGCCGGGATCTCCCGCGCGAGCAGCAGCGCGACGGTGCCGAGCATCGTGCCGGTGATCCGGCGCTGCCACGCCGCCCACTCCGGCCGCCGCGCCAGCACGCGTGCCACCGATCCCGCGGCCACGACGATCAGGGCGTTGACCGCCACACTCACCGAGATCTGCAGACCGCCGAGCGCGAACCCCTGGGCCCCGGCGTGCCCGCGCGCCGGATCGATGAACTGCGGGATCAACGCGAGATACATGATGGCCGCCTTCGGGTTCAGCAGATTGGTGACCAAGCCCATCCGGAACAGACGCATAGACGAATCTCGCTGCAGGTCACGGACTTCGAACAGTCCCCGCCCGCCGGGCTTGAGCGCCTGCCACGCCAGGTACCCCAGGTAGGCGGCACCCACCGCCTTGAACCCGATGTACAACCACGGCACGGCGACGAACACGACCGCCAAGCCGACGTTCGCTATCGTCATATAGACGAGGAATCCCACCGCAGTACCGACCAACGAGATCAGCCCGGCGATGCGCCCCTGGGCGACGCTTCGGGACACGAGGTACATCATGTTCGGCCCCGGCGTGAGGACCATGCCCAGGGCCGTCACCGTCATACCGGCCGCCGCCGTCGTCGAGATCACCACGGCCCCAGTCTCACCCACCGCTTATCCGAGGTCGATAGCCGGTTCCGAAGAGCCGGCCCGGTGGCACCGTCCCGCATACCCACTGCTATCCGTACATCCGCGCACCTCCGAGGCAGCCCCGGCCGCGCGCCGAGAAGACCACGTCGACCGCCCGGATCCGGCCCCGACCGGAGCGCGCACCGATGCCCGCGTACCCGCGCACCCGTGCCTGCAGGTGCAGCGAGGCCCCGTCCCACCGGCCGTCCTTGAGCAGCAGCACCGCGCCCTTGCTGCGGGCGCGTGCAGTGATCGCGCGGGCACGACTGGGCGGCACCGAGATCCCGCCCAGCCCGCACAGCACCACATCGGCACCGTCGAGCAGGATCGACGCCACCACCACCGGATCCGGCAACGGCCCCGGGACGATGGCGATGCGACCCAGATCGGCCCCCTGCTCCACCGCTGCGAGGGCGCCGAATCCCGGCAGCCCGCACACCGCGACGCGGGCCCCGGCCGCCGTCATCGTGGCGACCAGCGAGACCTCCAACGCCGCGGCACCGGACACCGTGGCCACCGTCCCCCGCTGCAGGCCGCCGCCGGGCAACAGGTGTGCGATCCCCGGATGGACCGGCAACACACCCACCCCGCCCGGCGGCGCCGAGGGCCCTATGCCGGGCGCCTCAGGCGGAGCCTCCGCCGTCTTGACCGGCCGATGCCGATCCGGTAGCGAGGCGAGCTGTCTCCGCAGGTCGGACAGCTTCTCCTCGCGACTGCGCGGATCCGCCACACGCTGTGTCACCGCCATATGTCACACCCCTCCCATATCGTGTGAGATATGAGAGCCACGGGGAAGACGTGACTCGAATACTCTTTCGATTGTGGGATCCACGGTAAACCCGAGAGGGCGAACCCGTCAAGGCCGGACGAACGCCGCAGGGGATGACGGCGGAACCCGTGGGAGGTGACTGTGAACTACCATCGTGGAGTGGCGGAGGACAGAGCGACGCGGGTACCGGGACCCGATTACCTGGTCTCCGGTCGGTACCGGCTCGAGTCGAAGATCGGCGGCGGCGGGATGGGTGCGGTGTGGCTCGCGCACGACGAGCTGTTGGACCGCGAGGTGGCCGCGAAGCAGGTGATCTCGACCGCAGGGATGTCTGACGACACCGCGGCCGAGATGCGTCAGCGAGCCATGCGGGAGGGACGGATCGCCGCCCGCCTGTCACATCGCAACGCCATCTCCATGTACGACGTGGCGCTGGACCAGGGCGAGCCGTGGCTGGTGATGGAGTACCTGCCGTCGCGGTCGCTCGCGCAGGTCCTGCACATGACATCGACACTGCCCGAGAAGCAGGTCGCGCAGATCGGGGCGCAGATCGCCGACGCGCTGGCGGAGGCGCACGACTCGGGCATCATCCACCGCGACATCAAGCCGGGCAACATCCTGA
Organism: Tsukamurella soli; assembly: GCF_039541155.1. Classification (NCBI taxonomy): domain Bacteria; kingdom Bacillati; phylum Actinomycetota; class Actinomycetes; order Mycobacteriales; family Tsukamurellaceae; genus Tsukamurella; species Tsukamurella soli. Next base: position 400 of record NZ_BAABFR010000179.1, on the reverse strand, counting down.
TCGCGAATCGCGGTCGGCAGTCGGGCATGGTCAAGCTCACCGACTTCGGCATCTCGCGTGCCAAGGACGACGTGCAGCTCACCCAGACCGGGGTGATCACCGGGACGCCCGCATACTTCGCGCCCGAGGTGGCCCGCGGCGAGGAACCGAACGAGGCGTCCGACCTGTACTCGCTGGGCGCGACGCTGTACACCGCCATCGAGGGGGTGCCGCCGTTCGGCTCCGACGACAACTCGCTGGTTCTGCTGCACCGCGTGGCCCGCGGCAAGATCAACCCGCCCACACACGGCGGCCCGCTGATGACCGTGATCCTGGCGATGCTCGAACCGGACCCGCGCCGCCGGCCCACCCTCGCGCAGGCCCGCGATCGGCTCGCCGAGGTCGCCGCGGCCGGCGGGAG
>NZ_BAABFR010000178.1:0-3395 GCF_039541155.1 Tsukamurella soli | reverse complement strand
CTGTGGTCGGGTGTGTGTTTCGTGTGTTGTAAGTGTGTAAGGGCGTACGGTGGATGCCTTGGCGCGAGGAGCCGATGAAGGACGTGGGAGGCTGCGATAAGCCTCGGGGAGCTGCCAACCTAGCTGTGATCCGAGGGTGTCCGAATGGGGGAACCCGGCACCAGTTGTGTGGTGTCACCTGCCGCTGAATGTATAGGCGGTGTGGAGGGAACGCGGGGAAGTGAAACATCTCAGTACCCGCAGGAAGAGAAAACAATATGTGATTCCGTGAGTAGTGGCGAGCGAAAGCGGATGAGGCTAAACCATGTGCATGTGAGACCGGGTAGGGGTTGTGTGTGTGGGGTTGTGGGGTCGATCGTCCTGGTTCTACCTGGCTGGGCGGGAGTGATAAAACACGGGGTTAGGTGAAGTGGTCTGGAACGGCCTGCCGGAGTGGGTGAGAGTCCTGTAACCGAAAGTCCTGTGTCTTCTGTGGTCGTGCCCCGAGTAGCAGCGGGCTCGTGGAATCTGCTGTGAATCTGCCGGGACCACCCGGTAAGCCTGAATACTTCCTTGTGACCGATAGCGGACTAGTACCGTGAGGGAAAGGTGAAAAGTACCCCGGGAGGGGAGTGAAATAGTACCTGAAACCGTGCGCTTACAATCCGTCAGAGCCTTCCTTTCGGGGTGGGGTGATGGCGTGCCTTTTGAAGAATGAGCCTGCGAGTCAGTGCTCGGTGGCGAGGTTAACCCGTGGTGGGGTAGCCGTAGCGAAAGCGAGTCCGAATAGGGCGGTCGAGTCGCCGGGTCTGGACCCGAAGCGGAGTGATCTACCCATGGCCAGGGTGAAGCAGCAGTAAGATGTTGTGGAGGCCCGAACCCACTTAGGTTGAAAACTGAGGGGATGAGTTGTGGGTAGGGGTGAAAGGCCAATCAAACTCCGTGATAGCTGGTTCTCCCCGAAATGCATTTAGGTGCAGCGTCGCGTGTTTCTTGCCGGAGGTAGAGCTACTGGATGGTTGATGGGCCTTACCGGGTTACTGACGTCAGCCAAACTCCGAATGCCGGTAAGTGAGAGCGTGGCAGTGAGACTGCGGGGGATAAGCTTCGTAGTCGAGAGGGAAACAGCCCAGATCGCCGGCTAAGGCCCCTAAGCGTGTACTAAGTGGAAAAGGATGTCCGGTCGCGAAGACAACCAGGAGGTTGGCTTAGAAGCAGCCACCCTTGAAAGAGTGCGTAATAGCTCACTGGTCTAGTGGCTGGGCGCCGACAATGTAGCGGGGCTCAAGTACACCGCCGAAGCCGCGGCACTCACATCTTCGGGTGTGGGTGGGTAGGGGAGCGTCGTGTCACCGTAGAAGCGCCCGAGTGATCGTTGGTGTGGAGGTGTCGCGAGTGAGAATGCAGGCATGAGTAGCGAATGACACGTGGGAAACGTGTCCGCCGGATGACCAAGGGTTCCTGGGCTAGGTTAATCCTCCCAGGGTGAGTCGGGACCTAAGGCGAGGCCGACAGGCGTAGTCGATGGACAACGGGTTGATATTCCCGTACCCGTGGTGGATCGCCCAGTGATGAATCAGGTGTACTAACCGTCCAGAGCCCTGCTGACCGCCTTCGGGTGGCGTGTGGGGGGATGCGCGGGACCTCGTCTGGTAGTAGTCAAGCGATGGGGTGACGCAGGAAGGTAGTGGGGCCAGTGGGTGGTTGTGCTGGTGTAAGCCTGTAGCACGGACGGTAGGTAAATCCGTCGTCCATGTGTGTGAGAGGTGATGCGTAGCCGTTGCGGTGAATTCCATGATCCTATGCTGCCGAGAAAAGCCTCTAGCGAGATCCATCTGCGGCCCGTACCCCAAACCGACACAGGTGGTCAGGTAGAGAATACCGAGGCGATCGAGAGAACTGTGGTCAAGGAACTCGGCAAAATGCCCCCGTAACTTCGGGAGAAGGGGGGCCACGCCCGGTGACGGCACTTGCTGCCTGAGCTGGGGGTGGTCGCAGAGACCAGAGAGAAGCGACTGTTTACTAAAAACACAGGTCCATGCGAAGTCGTAAGACGATGTATATGGACTGACGCCTGCCCGGTGCTGGAAGGTTAAGAGGACCGGTCAACCCTTCGGGGTGAAGCTGAGAATTTAAGCCCCAGTAAACGGCGGTGGTAACTATAACCATCCTAAGGTAGCGAAATTCCTTGTCGGGTAAGTTCCGACCTGCACGAATGGCGTAACGACTTCTCTGCTGTCTCGACCACAGACTCGGCGAAATTGCAGTACGAGTAAAGATGCTCGTTACGCGCGGCAGGACGAAAAGACCCCGGGACCTTCACTACAGCTTGGTATTGGTGTTCGGTTCGGTTTGTGTAGGATAGGTGGGAGACTGTGAAGCCGGTACGCCAGTATCGGTGGAGTCGTTGTTGAAATACCACTCTGATCGTATTGGATACCTCAACCTCGGGCCATGATCTGGTTCAGGGACAGTGCCTGGTGGGTAGTTTAACTGGGGCGGTTGCCTCCTAAAATGTAACGGAGGCGCCCAAAGGTTCCCTCAGCCTGGTTGGCAATCAGGTGGCGAGTGCAAGTGTACAAGGGAGCTTGACTGTGAGACTGACAGGTCGAGCAGGGACGAAAGTCGGGACTAGTGATCCGGCACCGGCATGTGGAAGCGGTGTCGCTCAACGGATAAAAGGTACCCCGGGGATAACAGGCTGATCTTCCCCAAGAGTCCATATCGACGGGATGGTTTGGCACCTCGATGTCGGCTCGTCGCATCCTGGGGCTGGAGTAGGTCCCAAGGGTTGGGCTGTTCGCCCATTAAAGCGGCACGCGAGCTGGGTTTAGAACGTCGTGAGACAGTTCGGTCTCTATCCGCCGCGCGCGTTAGAAACTTGAGGAAGGCTGTCCCTAGTACGAGAGGACCGGGACGGACGAACCTCTGGTGTGCCAGTTGTACCGCCAGGTGCATGGCTGGTTGGCTACGTTCGGGAGGGATAACCGCTGAAAGCATCTAAGCGGGAAGCCTGTTCCAAGATGAGGTTTCTCACCACCTTCGAGTGGGTAAGACCCCCTATAGACGATGGGGTTGATAGGCCGGAGCTGGAAGCCCTGTGAGGGGTGGAGGTGACCGGTACTAATCGGTCGAGGGCTTACCACGCACGAAACATGTACCCGACCCGGTGACGGTTCGGTGTGCCCGCGTCCACTATGCAATGTCTGAGACAGCACACTCGGGGACCCTTCGCGGTCCCTGGGAATCCTCCGGGAAGGGTTTCGATCCCTCCCGGGAGGGGTCTCGAAGTGTTTCGGCGGCTATAGCGGAGGGGAAACGCCCGGCTCCATTCCGAACCCGGAAGCTAAGCCCTCCAGCGCCGATGGTACTGCACTCGTGAGGGTGTGGGAGAGTAGGACACCGCCGAACTATAT
>NZ_BAABFR010000177.1:0-5724 GCF_039541155.1 Tsukamurella soli | reverse complement strand
GTCGGATGCGCGACGGTAGGCGCGCCGTCGTCCTCCGCGGCCGCGGTGGGGCCGGCGGCGGGCGTGATGACGGTGTCGGGCGCCGCCTTGCCTGCATCGGGCGCGGGCTGGCGGGGCTCGTGCGCGGCAGCCGGGGTGATGACGGTGTCGGGCGTCTCCGAGACGGCCGGCTGCGACTCCGTTTCGTCGCCGTCGGGATGCGTCATTGCGCGGTTCCTCCCAGAACTGCTCTCACGGCTTCGTGCCCTCGTGTCTGAAAGTGGTCGTCACGCCGATCGGGGTCGCCGTCACTCGGCGGCCGCCTTCGCCTTGGCCTTCATCTCTTTCTTGTACGCACGTACCTTAGCCAGAGACTCGCCGTCCACCACGTCGGCGACCGACCGGAACCCCGGGCTCCCGTAGTCGCCTACTGCGTCGGCCCAGCCGGCCGGCCGCACACCCAGCTGCTTGCCCACGAGCGCAGCGAAGATCTTCGCCTTCTGGGCACCGAAGCCGGGCAGCGCCTGGATGCGTCTGACCAGCGCAGCTCCCGATGGTGCCTCGGTCCAGATCCGGGACGCGTCACCGTCGTACTCGTCCACCACGATGCGCGCGAGCGCCTGCAGACGCGCGGCCATCGCCCGACCGTAGCGGTGGATCGCGGGCGGGGTGGTACACAGCGCCTCGAAGGCGACGGGGTCGGCCTCGGCGATGGCGTGCGGGTCGATGCTGCCGAACCGCTCGAGTACCTTGGCGGGACCGGCGAACGCGCGCTCCATGGGGAACTGCTGGTCCAACAGCATCCCCGCCAGCAACGCGAACGGGTACTCGCTGAGCACCGCGTCGGATGCGGGCTCCTGCGTGATGCACAGCGCGGGCGTCGTGGACATGCCGTGAGCTTACCGACCGGACCCGTGACGGCGGGCGGCGGCGCGATGGTGTAGCCGGTCGCCCGCGCGCCCCGGCTGGCACGACGGCGCGCCCGATACGCTGGCCGAGGAACTCCAACTTCATCAGGCGAGGAGCAGACGGTTGTCGAACATCGATTACGACGTGCAGGACCAGGTGGCGTACGTGCGCCTCAACCGGCCGGACAAGCACAACGGCCTGACGCTGGACATGCTCGACGACCTCGCCAAGGCTGCCGATCGCGCCAAGCGCGACCGCAACCTGCGGGCCGTGCTGCTCACCGGTGAGGGGCCCTCCTTCTCCTCGGGGCTGGACTTCGCGTCGGCGGCGAAGGAACAGCGCCGCCTGCTGATGAACTTCGTGCCCAAGCGGACGTCCGCCGCCAACAACTTCCAGGCCGCCGGCTGGGCGTGGCGCAGCGTGCCCGTGCCCGTGGTCGCCGTCGTGCACGGCCACTGTTACGGCGGCGGCCTGCAGATCGCGCTGGGCGCCGACTTCCGGTTCGCCGCCGCGGACGCCGACTTCTCCATCCTCGAGGCCAAGTGGGGCCTGATCCCGGACATGTCGCTGTCGGCGTCGATCGCCCAGCTCACCACGATCGACATCGCGAAGCGCCTGACGATGACGGGCGAGGTCTTCTCGGCTCAGCAGGCGCACGTATGGGGGCTCGTGAGCGAGGTCGCCGTCGACCCCCAGGCTCAGGCTCTGACGCTGATCGCCAAGATCAAGGAGCGCTCACCCGATGCGGTCGCCGCGTCGAAGGCGCTGTTCGAGAACACCTGGTACAGCGGCTCGCGGCTGTCGTTCCCCGTGGAGCAGGCACTGCAGTTGGGCCTGTTGCGCGGCGAGAACCATGCCATTGCGCGCACCGCCGCGATGAACCGGGAGACCCCGGAGTTCATCGACCGCCACTGAGCCGCCGAGGCGGCCGTCACCGGCGCCGGCGCGCACCGACCTCGCGTACCGCGACGATGGCGAGGCCGACCACCAGCCACACGATCCCCACGGTCTGGGCGGTGTGGTCGGCATACCACAGCACCGCGGCCAGGCAGGCGATACCCGCCGCGGGCACGGCGATGTGCACCAGCCACCGGCGCTCGTCGTCGCCGCGGAAATACCCGAGCACCGACACGTGCAGCAGCAGGAACGCGCTGAGCGCGCCGACCGACACCGTGGACGAGAGCACGTCGAGGCCGTTGTCGGCATGCGCCGCCCACACCGCGAGGACGGCGGTCACGGCGGTGACGCCCACCAACGCGACGACGGGCACGCCGCTGCGCGGGTGCACGCGGCTGAGCACGTGGGGCATGCGGCCGTCGCGCGCCATGGCCATGGTCACGCGGCCGCCGGCGGCGAGCCCGACCATCCCCGAGAAGGTCGCGCCGACGGCCTTCGCGTAGCTCAGAGCGGTCGCCGTCCACGGCGTCACCTGGGCTCGCACGGTGTCGTAGTACAGCGTCCCCTGTTCGCTCGCGTGTGCGGCGAGATGCGTCGGGGTGGGCACGGCCAGCACCTCGGCGACGTACGACTGGAGGAGGAAGAGCACGCCGGCGAGCGCGAGACACGCCACCATCGCGCGGCCGACCAGACGGCTGCCGCCCGCGGTCTCCTCGGCGAACGTCGCGATCGCGTCGAATCCGAGGTAGGCGAGCGCGGCGACGGACACCGCGCCGATGATCGCGGTCGGGGCGAAGCCGCCGACCCCCGTGAACGGCGTCAGCAGGCCGCGCGTCGCGTGGCCCCGCCCGATCTCGACGAGCGCACCGACCACCGTGACGGCGAGCGCGAGCAACTCGAGCGCCACTACGGCGAGCGCCGCCCGTGCGAGCGCGCCGACGCCCACCAGGTTGAGCACCGTCGCCACCACCAGGCCGACGGTGGTGAAGGCCCACGCCGGGATGCTCGGCATCGCAGAGTGCAGCGCCAACCCCGTGAACAGGAAGGCCACGCTCGGGATCAGGAAGTAGTCGAGCAGCACCATCCAGCCGGCGATGAATCCGGTGCGGGGCCCGATCCCCGCCGTGGCGTAGGAGTACACCGACCCGGCTCGCGGGACGGCGCGCGACATCTGCGAGTACGACACCGCGGTCAGGCCCATGACCACCGTCGACACGATGTAGACGGCCGCCGCTGCGCCGTGGCTCCGCGCGTCGAGGGGGCCGAGGATGCCGACGGCCGCAGCCGGGCCGATGAATACCAGACCGTTGCCGATCAGGTGCCGCAGCCGCATCACCCGGTGCAGGGGCGGGTCGGTGGCGACGGGGGCTGCGGTGGCGGACACGGTTGGCTCCATCCCTCGGATCGGCGGACCGGACGAGCGTATCCAGAAGCCGCGCAACCCGTCGGACCGCGGTCCTGTTCAGCCCTGCCGCGGCCGCACGAGCCCGTGGTCGAAGGCGAAGACGATGGCCGCGGCGCGGTCGCGGACGCGCAGCTTGGCGAAGATCGAGCCGATGTGGCTCTTGACCGTCACCGTCGAGATCACCAGTTCGGCGGCGATCTCGTCGTTGGACAGCCCGCGTCCGACGAGCGCGAGCACGTCTACCTCGCGGGTGGTGAGGCGCTGCGTGGCCACGGGCGACGCAGCGGGCACCGGCGCGGCCCGATAGGCGTGCAGGACCCGGCCGGTCACCGCGGGGTCGAGGACGGCGTCGCCGGCGGCCACCAGCCGCACGGCGCGGATCAGCTCCTCGGCCGGCGAGTCCTTGAGCACGAACCCCGCGGCGCCCGCCCGTAGGGCCTCCGACAGCAGGTCGTCGTCGCTGAAGGTGGTGAGCACCAGGACGGGTGGCGCGCCGTCACGCGTCCCGAGCCGCCTGGTGGCCTCCATCCCGCTGACCCGCTTCATCCGCAGGTCCATCACCACCACGTCGGGGGAGTGTGCGGCGACGGCACCGGCGACCTCGTCACCGTCGGAGCACTCGCCTACGACATCGAAACCGTCCTTTCTCCGCAGGATCCGGCGCAGCCCGGACCGCACCAGCTCCTGGTCGTCCACCAGGAGCACGCGGATCGGCTCACCGTCCATGCGTCGCCGCCCCGTTCGCATCGAAGCCGGCCGCAGGGAACGCGGCGTCGACGCGCCAGGCACCGTCGGCGGGCCCGGCGCGCAGCGTGCCGCCCACGCTCTCGACACGGGCGCGCATCCCCGCGAGGCCCGAACCGCCCGGCCGGCGGTGCGTGTCCGGCGGGACGGGGTTGCACACCCGGACCGCGAGCGACCGCCCCCGCTCCGGCCCGACGGTGACATCCACGCGCGCTCCCGGGGCGTGTTTGACGGCATTCGACAGAGACTCCTGCACCACCCGGAAGGCCGCGAGTTCCGTTGCGCTGGTGAGTGTCTCGTCGGGTCCACGGTACCGCAGCGCGACCACGGATCCGGACCGGTGGAACGACGCCACCAGCTCGGGCAGGTCCGAGAGCCCCGGCTGGGGTCCGTCCGGGGTACCGTCCGCCCGAAGCAACTCGATGGTGCGGCGCACGTCCGTCATCGCCGCGCGGCCCTGCTGCTCGGCATCTCGCAGCGCGTCGACGGCCTCGTCGCGGGCGTCGTCCGACTCGAGCGCGCGCCGGGCCGCGGTCACGTTGAGGAGCACGACCGACAGCGAGTGGGCCACCACGTCGTGCACCTCGCCCGCGATCCGTGCGCGGTCGACCGCGGCCTGCGCGGACTGCGCCTGCCGCTCCGACCGCAGCAGCAGGAGTTGGTACTGGAGCAGGTAGCCGACGGCCGCGCCGAAGCACACCATCACGGCGAACAGCCACGCCTGCGGAACGTGCCCGGCTGCCCCTTGCACCACGACCGTGGCCTCGAACGCCGCCAGGTGCGCGACGGCGCGGCGCGGCGGGTTCACCGCGGCGGCGGCGGTGGCGCCGAGGACGAGGATCAGTGCCACCACGTCGGTGTGCGCCGGCACCAGCCAGTACAGCGACGAGGCCGCGATGAGGAGCACCGTGTGCAGCGTGATCGACATCTTCGCCTTGCGCAGCAGACACGCCACCGTCGGGACGGCCGCGAGCGCGCACGCCAGCGCCAGCCACAGCCACTGCCACCCGTGCGGCCCCGCGAGTACCCGGGGTATCACCGCGGCCGCCACCAGTGCGAGCAGGCCCGCGTCGGTGATGAACATGTAACTCGGCGGGTACTCGTATCCGAGGAGCGCGAACGCGCGGCGGTACCGCGCCTCCAACCAGCGCATCCATCGAGTCTATCGGCGCGGCCGGGGCGGCGCCTCCGCCTACGGGAGGATCCCACTCCACCCGCAGGCGGGCGGTGAAGTTCCACCTCAGGGCCGCTGACCTGCGCCGATCGACTCCGTAGCGTCGTTGTACATCACCCGGAACACCGGGTTCGAGGGTAAGGAGCACGACATGTGGTGGATCGCGATCGCGCTGCCGGTGGCCTTGGCGCTGTGGATGCTGTTGGAGAAGGACCCCGTCGACTACCGCGCCCAAGAGATGCGACGGGCGGTGGCCGCGCGTGGTGCGGACCGGGCCGCAGCGGCCCGCCGGGTCCGGTGGGCGCGGCGCCGCCTGGCATGGTCCGCCCAGACGCAGGCGGCGGCGCGGGCGCTGCACCGTGGTCCCGCGCGTGGGAGCGGTCGCCGGTCGGAGCACGGCCTGGCCGGGGCCCATTGAACGGCGGCCCGGGCACACTGAGAGGAGAACCGAAGTGACGAGGACTCTACCGACCCCAGGAGACGAGATGACATCGCTGATCGCACGTCCGGTCGCCACGGTGGCGCACGTCCGGTCGGGCCTGAGTGCGGCGCTCGCGCGTCGGCTCGGGTTGCCGGCGGCGGCCTGGCACCTGCGCCCCGAGGCGGCCGCGAGCGG
>NZ_BAABFR010000176.1:0-6092 GCF_039541155.1 Tsukamurella soli | reverse complement strand
GTGACGCGGGCGACGGCATCGAGCGGACGTTCCTCGACGATCAGGTGGCCGATCGTGGGCACGCCGAGGCGCCGGGTAGTGAAGCAGTCCGGGGTCTCGGTGCCCGACGCCGCGGTGACACCGAGCAGCAGTTCGCCCAGTGCGCGCAGGGCGGGGCGTTCGCCGCTCGCCTCCAACCAGCCGGCGACATCGGTGATCGGGGTGCGTTCCATCTCGGCGGTCATCAGATGACCTCCGGCTCGTCCGGCACCAGCACCACCGTGAACTCGCCGTCGACCCGCTGAAGCTCCACGTGCCGGATGAAGACGGGGTGGAAGTCGAACAACCCGATGCGGACCGGCGTGCCGGGCGGCAGCTGCGCCAGCCGGGCGAGCAAGCCGCCGACGTGCTGCGGCCCAGCGGCGGACTTGCAGGTCGGGCGCGATCACCACACGGGTGGCGTAGCCGCTGGCGTCGGGGACGGCGGCAACGATGTGCCGCAAATCCTGGTCGGGCATGGTGTTCCTCTCGTCAGGTGGACGCACGGCGTGGTCGCCGGCGTTGCCGAGGAACCGAGTTCAGCGCGATGAGCATGGTGTGCAGTATGTGCGGGACCTACGACACGTCGCGACCGGACTACCCGCCGTCAGGGTGCCCGGCGTCGGTTGGCGGTCAGCGCCCTCGCCGGTAGATGAGCAGCGCCTGGACCGGATCCCCGACGAGCAGCGGCACGCCCTCGGGCGCGCGGTCCTGCGTCACCAGCCGCCGCGCGTCGGTGACCAGCTCGTACGGCCCCAGCCAGTCGGCGAACCCGCGGTCCAACTGCTGCACCTCGGCGGCGAATCCCGACGCCGGGGCGTAACCGGCCTCGTAGCCGGACGTGAGCACGACGGCGTCGTCGGGCAGGCGATCGAGCAGGGCGCGCAGTTCTCCCACGTTCATCGGATCCGCTCGATTCTCGTGATTGTGCCGCTGGTCCACTCGCCGCCGTCCGGCAGCCGCACCCGCGCCCGGTCGCCGACCGCCGGCCAGTCGAGCACCTCGATCGGTCGGTGCGGCTCGCCGCCGTGCTCCAGCTGGCCGTGGTTGAGGTCCAGGTACGCGTCGCCGTCCGAGGTGGTGAGCTCCCAGGCGCCGCGGCGTCCCGGGATCAGCTCGGTCACCGTTTCGCCCACGGGCTCGTAGTCGTCGACGGCTGCGCGCGCGGCGCACAGTGTGCGCATCCAGCCGCTGCCGTTGCGCACGTGCATCGCACCCGGCTCGCCGCACCGATCGCAGGTCCGCGCGCTGCGATCTTCCGCGGCGTCGACGAGCGCGTTCATCCGCGTCCGCGCGGCGTCGACGTCGGTGTCGGTGTCGAAGTAGAACCGCAGCGTCCCGTACTTTTCCTTGCACTGGTGCAGTTCGTAGCCGGGGTCGATCGCGGCGAGGTCCGCGTCGAGCTGGACGAGCAGCGGATACCAACCCTTGCTGCAGCTGATCCACCGCCCCCACCCGTCGGGGATGCGGCACATCAGGCGGACGAGCCCGTCGCGCCACTCGTCGGCGTCGTTGGGCACGTGCAGCTTGTTCAGGGTCTCATCGGGGCGCAGCTGCGTCAGCGCCTGCTCGAACGCGGCGCCGGCCGCGTCGCGTTCGTCGTCGCTGCCGCTGCGGATCGCGGCGCTCCAGTCGGTGCCGGCCGCGTGGACGGCGTGGTACCGGGCGGCTTCGGCGTCGGAGAGTTCCTCGGGCATGGTCAGAGTGTGCGCGGGGGGCTACGACAGGTTTCCACGCGTTTTCCTGCGCCGGGAGGATCGCCGCGTCGGCGGGGGATCAGTCCTCGCGCGGCGCGTAGAAGACGTCGGGGGTCGATCTGGTCGCCGGTCCGCGCGGTGCTGCCCTCCATGAGCGTCGCGATCCGCGCCTGCTCCTCGGGCATCGGATCGGGCTCGTCGAGCTCGCTCACCCCGTCCCATCCCGCGCGGGGTCGGATGTCTGCCGCCGTCACCGTCTCGACTGCGATCGTGGAGCCGTCCGTGTCGAAGAACTCGACCTCAAAAACGGTGGGAACGTGCACGTGCACGATCGTGCCGTGTGTGCCCGCGGTGAGCCCCTCCTGGGGCAGGTCACGCACCAGCTGCACCCACCTCGTGCTCGCGGAACATCACCGCTCCCCGCCGAGAAGGTCCACCAGCTTGGCATCGAGGTCGCCCGTCTCCGGCACCCGGACGTAGCCGGTCGGCAGCGGCGCGGTCTCCCAGGAGTAGTGCGCGAGTTCGGTCCCTTCGGGGCCCAGCACCCGGAGGACGCCGCAGTTGACATCGCCGGACCATCGGAACTCGCCCAGGACGTCCTCGCGGAATCCGATGGCCCACTCCAGGAAGTCGCCGTCGATGTGATCGATCCAGTGGTCGCGGGTGAACGGGCCCTGGACTAGGCCGGAGACGTGGCCGGTGAGTGTCAGCACGAGCTCGCCGGTGGGATCATCAGCGTCCATGCCCCGCACGCTATGCCCGGGGTACGACAGGTGTCGGACCCGGCTGCGATCCTGTCGGCATGGACTCCCGCGACGTCGACCTGCAGCTCCAGCTCGACGCGATCGGCGCCTGGCTCCTCGCGGTCGTCGAGGAGGCCGCGCAGGACCCGGTGAGCCGCTGCATGACCGGCATGGCGGTGTCGGATCTGCTGCTCGAAGCCGACCGCGTCCTCTACTCCGACCGCTGCGATCTCGTCGACCCCGCCGAGGTTGCCCCCGCATCGTCGTGGTGGACCGGCTGCGGGACACCCAGACCGTGCACTCCGTGGAGGGCTGGCCGGCGGCTGCGGCGCGCCTGCTCACGGGCATGCTCCGGGCGTGGGCGCGGGGTGGCGGCGGCGTGGTCAGGCTCAGCGGGCGGACGACGGCGGGGCGTGCGGTGGTGGTTGGGCCGGACGGGTGGCAGGTACGTGCGGTGGCGCGGTACAGGGAGGCGTGACGGTGCGTCTCCTACGTGTGGACGCGCCGGGGGCGGGCGATCCAGCGGTCGCCGCGGATCCTCCGGGTCCATGACGGAGAACGAGATCGAGTTGGTGCTGGCGCCGGTCGCCGCGCTGGTGGACACGGTGGCGGGCACGGGTGACGCGCAGCTGGTCCGGTATCTGGCGTGGCGGCTGTCGGAGGTCAGCGGGGCGGCGCAGGCAGTAGCACGGGGAGGGTGACGACGCCGCCCGGATTACCGGCATATCACCCGCCGGGCCGTGGCTTATCCTCCAAGTTCGGTAGCATCGCAGGTCAGAGCGTTTTCGGGGTGTGGAGGAGTTGTCGGTGAAGGTTGTCGGCTATCTGCGGGTGTCGACCATCGAGCAGGCGGAGCACGGGTTCGGCCTGGACTCGCAGCGGGCGGCGGTGCGTGCCGCGGCGACGGCGGGCGGGCACCGGGTCGTCGCGTGGTGCTCCGACGAGGGGATCAGCGGCGCGAAGCCGGCCGCCGACCGTCCCGGTCTCACCGACGCGCTGGAGATGATCCGCGACGGGAAGGCGCAGGGGATCGTCGTCCGCGACCTCGACCGTCTCGCCCGTGAGATCACCGTGCAGGAGGCCGTGCTCGCCGCGGTGTGGCAGACGGCCGACGCCGTGGTGCTCACGAGCAGCGGTCCGGTGCAGCCCGACGACCCGGACGATCCGATGCGGCGGGTGCTGCGGTTGATGGTCGGTGTGTTCGCGGACCTGGAGCGCAGCATGATCGCGAAGCGGCTCCGTGACGGTCGGCGCGCGAAGAAGGCGAAGGGCGGCTGGGCGGCGGGCCGGGAGCCGTACGGCTTCGCCAGTGTTCCGCCGAAGGAGCGCGCGGCGGACAACCTGCACGGCGCCCTGGTGCCGGTCGCCGATCAGCAGGCCGCGCTCGACCGGATCCTCGACCTGCACACCCACGGCGCGAGCCTGCGGTCCATCGCGGCGGCGCTCACCGAGGAGGGGCACCCGACCAGCGGCGGCGGGCGGTGCCAGCCGACCACGGTCGCGCGGATCATCGCGAGGAACACGACCGCGGCGTAGCTCCGGCACCGAGCTGCAGTCGAGTCCGGGACGGCGGGGTGACCGGCGTTACCGGACGGACGCCCCCGCCGCGAGCAGCGCGGTGACCCGGTTGGAACCAGTAGTCCACTCGTGAACGTCGGGGTCCAGCCAGCGCAGCAGTGTGAAGATGTCGCGCAACCGCGACCGAAGCGGGTGCCGGCGGTTCGGAGGCAACGGTGCCGAGATGATGCACTCGTGGTGCGCGACGCGGTTGCGGAAGTACGTCAGCCGGTACAGCAGCCAGCGAACGTCGTCGGGGTTCACCCCTGCCGGAAACACGTCACGCAGCGCCTCGCTCCACATCTGAGCGCGGTAACTGTTCGTCGTCGGGTCGGTCGCCTGCCCCTGGGTGTACGGGAACAGGTTGTGCCACTGTCCGAAGGTGACCTGTGAGAGGACGTCCCCCTCGGTGAGGGGTACTCCACAGCGGTCGTGGGTCGGCGTCGTATCCCGCACCGTCTTCGCGTCCGTGGCGCGTGCCATGGCTCCCTCCCGCACCGAGGTGAACAGCTTGTCGAGAGGGAACGGCAGGGGATCATCGCTGGTGAGCCAGACGTCGGTGCCGCTGCGGTCTCGACACCAGTCCCGGAGCTGCTCGTTCAGGGCGTTCCGCAGCACGACCTCCGCGACGGACAGCAACTCCAGGTAGCCGGCGGCCAGCTGCATGTTCCAGTGGTACAGGGCGAGTGTGTTGCGGCTATGACCGGTGGCGATGCGCGAATACGGTGCGATCCGTTCACCGCTGAGGCGGTCGAGGAGGCGACTGTGCCGGGCTCGGGCGGACGATGTGTGTTGCGTGAACGCAACACGCGGCGTACCTTCGAACATGAAGCGGCCCCCAGGGTCAAAGACAGAGAAAACGTCTTCATGTTCTCACATGGAGGCGTTTTTTCATGTCCAGTCCGGACCGGGGGTGACCGCTTCCGCTACGGCCACTCGCTGAAGGGCGACAAAACCGATCGCTCGTTGTCGGACTCACATGCCATGCTCCAGTCCATGCCCGAGTCCACGCCCACGTGCGACTGTCCACGCGACCACTACCGGACACCGACGACGGCCGCTGCGACAACCCGCCGCTGTGGCTCGATGACCCGGAGCGGCCGGACCGGAGCACCTACACGCAGTGCGCGGCATTGCCGCTAGCCCGCCGAAAGTGGTGGGACACGAGTGCGCACGCCACCCCCCGGCCGAACCCGCGGCTGTGCCCCCTCGGTGGGGAGGGGTGGTGGGGCAGCGGGCGGCTGGGCAGGCGCGGATCGTGCGCTGCGTCTGATCGCAGGCCGCTACAGCTGGTCGGGATTCGTGCCTTCCAAGCCGGGGATCGCAGTCTTGATCGTGAACAGCAGGTCCCGGTAGGCCGCTTCAACCTCGGTGTCGGGGGCGTTCGCCTTGACCACGCTCCAGAGCTTGAGCAACGCTGCGGACTGGTCGCGTAGCTCGTAGAGGCGGAGTTTCACTTCGAGCTTCATCACGCGGGTGCCAAGCTCGCCGCGGTCTGCCAGCGAGGAGCTGGCTGTGCGTACGTCGTAGGCCAGGTCGTTGACCTCGTCGATGAGGGGTACCCGGACCTCGTGCTCGCGGCGGCGATTCTCGGCGGCGATCTGCTGCGTGACGCTGTCCTGGTTCGCCGCGATCTGCCTTGTCACGTCCGTCTGACTGGAGCTGATCTGTTCGACGATTCCCTTGTACGCCATCGACGCCGCCGCGATCGCGACCAGCACCGTCACGAGACCGACTACAAGGGTCGCGACGTTCGTGTACAGCCAGTCGTGTGTCTGCGTGAGCTGGTCGAGTGTGCTCCGCGGGAGCTGGACGACGACGGTGGCCGGCACGCCCGACGAGTGAGTCGGTGGCGTGGGGCCAGGTGGCGGGACGGGCAGGGCCGGCGTCGGCACGGGTCAACTATCCGGCGGGGACGGGTGCCGGAGTCGGAGACGCGCCGCTCGGTGTCCCTGTGTGACAGGGTTAGGTGAGACAGTTCGATTCAGAGTTCATCACTACAGGGCGAGACTGGGGCACCGATATCGTGACCATGACCATCTCATCGACTCGGGACAGCGTCGATACTGGCCTGGTG
>NZ_BAABFR010000175.1:0-6171 GCF_039541155.1 Tsukamurella soli | reverse complement strand
CATGCCTTCGGCGCCGCCGGCACTCGCGTACTCTGCCGTCCCGCCCCAGGCGCCACCTCCGGTGCACCGGCCGGCACCGCCGCCGCAGACCGGGCTCCCGCCGTCCCGGGTCCCCCAGCCTCGGCCCTCGCAGGCCCGCCTCCCGCAACCCACGCACGCCCAGCCACCGCACCCGAGACCGCCCCAGCGTCCGCGGTATTCCGAAGAGGCGAGACTCCCCCGACACACGAGACCGCGGCTCACCGTCACGGAATGGGCGGCGGCCGCGGTCATGTGTCTGCTGATCATCGCGGTGATCATCGGGCTGGCGATGCACTGACCGCCGGCCCGACGACCCCGGCGGGATGAAGCCGGCGGATCAGGCCGAGATGGACTTGCCCGAGGACTGCAGATCGGTGCACGCCTCGACGACCCGCTCGCTCATCGACGCCTCGGCCTTCTTCATGTAGACACGCGGGTCGTACACCTTCTTGTTGCCCACCTCGCCGTCCACCTTGAGGACGCCGTCGTAGTTGCTGAACATGTGGCCGGCGATCGGGCGGGTGAACGCGTACTGGGTGTCGGTGTCGACGTTCATCTTGACGACGCCGTAGCTCAGCGACTCCTCGATCTCGCTCTTGAGCGAACCCGAGCCGCCGTGGAAGACGAAGTCGAACGGCTTGCTGCCCTCGGGCAGACCCAGCTTCGCGGCGGCGACCTTCTGTCCGTCCCGCAGCACCGTCGGGCGCAGCTTCACGTTGCCCGGCTTGTACACCCCGTGCACGTTGCCGAACGTCGCGGCCAGCAGGTAGCCACCGGCACCGAGTGCGTCCACGGTCTTGGCGAAGTCCTCATCGGACGTGAACAGCTTGTCGTTGATCTCGGCCTCGACGCCGTCCTCCTCGCCGCCCACCACGCCGATCTCGATCTCCAGGACGATGTTCGCGGCCTTGGCCTTGGCCAGCAGGTCCTGCGCGATCTCGAGGTTCTCGGCCAGCGGCACGGCGCTGCCGTCCCACATGTGCGACTGGAACAGCGGGTGCAGGCCCTTCGCCACCCGCTCCTGCGAGATCGCCAGCAGCGGCCGGACGTAGGTGTCCAGCTTGTCCTTCGGACAGTGGTCGGTGTGCAGGGCGACGGTGACGCCGTACTTCGCGGCGATCACGTGCGCGAACTCGGCCAGCGCCACGGCTCCGGTGACCATGTCCTTGATCCCGAGTCCGGAGCCGAATTCCGCACCACCCGTGGAGAACTGGATGATTCCGTCGCTGCCCGCGTCAGCGAAGCCCTTGATCGCGGCGTTGATCGACTCGCTCGACGTGCAGTTGATCGCCGGGAACGCGAAGCCGTTGCTCTTGGCACGGCTCAGCATCTCCCGGTAGGCCTCGGGTGTTGCGATGGGCATCAGGTCCTCCTGGGATCGGGTTCCGCTTCCGCAGAAAGTATGTCAATCCCGCCGGTCGCGCATGGGCGAAGGGGGTGTACCGGTGTGATCCGCCAGGCGACATGCCTCGGCACCGTTCTGCGACACTGATGCGCATGGAGGTCGCCGCCTGGATCGTCGTGCTCGTCACCGCCGTTCTGGTGGTGAGTGCGGTGTCGGATCGGATCGGGGTCGCCGCCCCGCTGTCGCTGACGGTGGTCGGCATCGCGGCGTCGTTCGTCCCGTCGATCCCCGACGTGCCGTTGCACCCCGACGTGGTGCTGCTCGGGCTGCTGCCGCCGCTGCTGTACTCGGCGGCGTACCGCAGCTCGCTGGTCGACTTCAAGGCGAACATCCGCTCCATCGGCCTGCTGTCGGTGGGGCTCGTGCTGTTCTCGGCGTTCGCCGTGGGCCTGGTGGCGACCGCCGTGCTGCACATCCCGTTCGCCGCCGGGCTCGCGCTGGGCGCCATCGTCGGGCCGCCCGATGCGGTGGCCGCGACCGCGGTCGGACGGCGCATCGGCCTCCCCCGCCGGGTCACGACACTGCTCGAGGGCGAGTCACTGTTCAACGACGCGACGTCGATCGTGCTGCTGCGCACCGCGATCGCGGCGATCGCCGGCACCGTCGGCGTGTGGCAGGTGGTCGGCTCGTTCGCCCTCAGCGCCGTGGGCGGCGTCGCGATCGGCGTGATCGCGGCGCTGCTCGCGAAATTCGCGAACCGCCGGGTCACCGACCCGATCATCACCACCGGTATCTCGTTCGTCGCACCGTGGGTCGCCTACCTACCCGCCGAGGAGATCCATGCGTCCGGTGTGGTGGCGGTGGTGGTGATGGGCCTGATCAGCGGGTTCAAGGCGCCGGTCGAGCAGACGGCGCTCAGTCGGATGTCCGCTCGGATCAACTGGAACACCATCCAGTTCCTGCTCGAGAACACGGTGTTCCTGCTGATCGGGCTGCAGATGCGATGGATCGTCGAGGCCGCCGGGCACTCTCCTCTCGGGTGGGGCACCATCGGGCTCGCGTGCGCCGCCGTGATGGCGACGGTGATCGTGGCGCGGATCGTGTGGTGTCTGCCATCCGCGTTCGTCGCGGTGCGCGTCGATCAGACCGACACACACCTCAGCGCGCGGGAGACGGCCGTGCTGTCGTGGGCGGGGATGCGCGGGGTGGTCACGCTCGCAGCGGCGTTCATCCTGCCCTCGACGGTCCCACACCGGGAGGTACTGGTACTCGCGGCGATGGTCGTGGTGGCGGGCAGCCTGCTGATCCAGGGCTCGACGTTGCCGGCCCTCTCGCGGTTCCTGAAACTGCAGGGACCCAACGCCCGCACCGACGCGCTGCAGCAGGCGGTGGTGATGCGGTCGGCGATCAACGCGGGAATCGCGGCGCTGGACGCGATGGCGGCGGACGAGAACTGCTCGGTGCCGCCCGAGGTGATCGAGACGCTGCGCGAACGCGCCGAGACCCGCGAGCGCGGCAACTGGGAGCGGCTCGGCCCGGAGGCCAAGGACACGCCGAACGCTCAGGTCCGACGCGCGCGGCTGCAGATGCTGCAGGCCGAGCGCGAGGAGGTGCTGCGGCTGCGGAACACCGGACAGGGCGACCACGAGGTGCTGCAGCAGGTGCTGTTCTCTTTCGACATCGAGGAGGCGACGCTCACGGTGGTACAGACGCGCAACGAGCGTGTCGCGGTGGCCGAGTTGCTCACCCCGCCGCGCGTGTCCGGCGAATGCGAGCACATGCGCGTCAACGACGGCTTCGACGACCCCACCCCGCTGTCGACCACATGCGAGGAGTGCCGGGCGCAGGGGCTGGACCCCGTCGCCCTCCGGCTGTGCCTGAGCTGTGGGCACGTCGGGTGCTGCGACTCCTCCGTGGGCAAACACGCCACCGCGCACTACGAGGTCACCAACCATCCCCTCATCCGCAGCATCGAGCCCGGCGAGTCGTGGCGGTGGTGCTACATGGACGAGATCTTGAAGTAGGCCCTCGGCACCCGGGGGAAGCGCCTACTCAGGCTGGACCAAGGATCGGCCCGGTACGCTGACCGGGTGTTCGTAGCCGGAGTACATGACCTCGCCCTGCACGCCTCGACGGCCCTCTCGGCGTCGACGACCACCGTGCAGGCCTCCGCGCTCGGCGGAATCCTGGACCCCGTCACAGTGCTCAACAAGTTCGGCAGCTGGGTCCTGCTCGGCCTGCTGATCGTGGTGTTCGTCGAGTCCGGCGTGCTGTTCCCGATCCTGCCCGGCGACTCGCTGCTGTTCACCGCGGGTCTCGTGTTCTCGGCGGGCGCATCCGAGGCGCACGACCTCAAGTACAGCGGCTCGCAGAGCGGATGGCTGCTGTGGGCGACGCTGGTCCTGGTCCCGGTGGTCGCCGTCCTCGGCGCGCAGGTGGGCTATCTGATCGGGCGCTTCGGCGGATCCGCGCTGTTCAAACCGGACGCGAAGGTCCTCAAGCAGAAGTATCTCGACGAGTCGCACGCATTCTTCGAGAAGTACGGCCCCGTCACGATCTTCCTCGCCCGTTTCGTCCCGATCGTCCGTACGTTCGCTCCGCTCGTCGCGGGCGCCGCCAAGATGAAGTACGCGGCGTTCACGCTGTGGAACGTCCTGGGCTCGATCGTGTGGGGCGTCGGTGTCACCGTGCTGGGGGTGTTCCTCGGCAAGATCGAGTTCGTCCGCAAGAACATCGACGCAATCTTCGTCGTCATCGTCATCGTGTCGGTGCTGCCGATCGCGTTCGAGGCGCTCAAGCGCTTCCGCTCCGCCCGCCGGACCGCGTGACTGCGGGCCGACCCGGGCCCGTGGCAGGCCCTGCGGGTCATCGAGCATGACCGGGATACTGCAGGACGCTGGTCCGGTCCTGATCTATCTCATCGTCGCCGGGTTCGTCCTCGCGGAGTGCGGCTTCATCATCGGGCTGTTCCTGCCGGGCGACTCACTGCTGCTCACCGCCGGCGTCGCATTGGCGACGAGCAGCCAGCACGCGCCCGTCGTGTGGGGCCTGGCCGCCACGGCGATGGTCGCGGCGATCACCGGAAACCACATCGGCTACCGCATCGGCGCCACGATGGGCGATCGGATGCTCGCCAAGAAGGGCGGCCGGTACTTCAACGCCGAGAACCTGCACCGGGTCAAGAAGCTGATGGACCGCCACGGTTTCCTCTCCGTGCTGGTCGCGCGGTGGGTCCCGTGGGTGCGCACGCTCTGCCCGATGGTCGCGGGGGCGGCGGCGATGGACAAGCGCAAGTACACCATCGCCTCGGTGATCGGATCGGTGTTGTGGGCGCCGTGCCTGCTGCTGGTGGGCTATTACGGTTCGTCCGCGCTCGGCGAGTTCAAGTGGATCCTGGACATCGTGCTGGTGGTGATGGTCGTGGCGCTGCTGCTCGGCACCATCGTCGGCGTCATCGGCTACCGCCGCGAGATGGCGCGGCCAGACGAGCAGGTCGAGCTGGACCCGCACGAGGATCCCCCCGGGGAGCAGTCGGCATGACCGCCACCTTGCACATCCGTGACCTGGGCGCGGCCTTCGGCGCGCGCACGCTGTTCTCCGGCCTCGACCTGATCGTCGCGCCGGGCGACGTGGTGGGGTTGGTCGGCGCGAACGGCGCAGGCAAGTCGACACTGCTGCGGCTGATCGCGGGGCTCCCCTCCGATGTCGGGCCCGATGTCACCGGCGCCGGGAGCGCAGCGAGCGGGCCCGATGTCACCGGCGCCGGGAGCGCAGCGAGCGGGCCCGATGTCACCGGCGCCGGGAGCGCAGCGAGCGGGCCCGATGTCACCGGCGCCGTCGACCGAAGTCCGGCAGATGCGCAGGTGGGCTACCTCGCGCAGGAGCCCGACCGCCGCCGGGGCGAGACGGTGGCGCAGTTCGTCGCGCGCCGCGCCGGCGTGACCGCGGCGGAGGCGGAGATGAACGCGGCGGCCGAGGCGCTCGCCGAGCCGGGCGCACCCGACCGGTATACGCCGGCGTTGGAGCGGTGGCTCGCGCTCGGTGGAGCCGATCTCGAAGACCGCCTGGGCCAGGTACTCGCGGACGTCGGGCTCGCGGTGGGCGCCGACGCGGAGATGACGGGGCTGTCCGGTGGGCAGGCGGCACGGGCCGGCCTGGCCGCGATCCTCGCGTCGCGCTACGACGTGCTGCTGTTGGACGAACCGACCAACGACCTCGACCTGGCCGCACTCGAGCGGCTGGAGCGGTTCGTGACCGAGGTGGACACCCCGCTGGTGCTGGTCTCCCACGACCGCGAGTTCCTGGCGCGCACGGTGACGACGGTCGTCGAGCTGGACCTCGCGCAGCAGCAGATCGGTGTGTACGGCGGCGGCTACGAGGCCTATCTGGCGGAGCGGGCGGTCGCCCGGCGCCGCGCCCGCGAGGCGTACGACGGCTACGCCGGCGAGCTCGACCGGCTCACGGAACGCGCCCGTATGCAGCGGAACTGGATGGAACACGGCGTCCGGAACGCGCGGCGCAAGATGAAGGGCGGCGACCCGGACAAGGCGGGACGCAAGGCGCGGCTCGAGTCGACCGAGAAGCAGGCGTCCAAGGCACGGCAGACCGAGCGCGCGATCGAGCGACTCGATGTGGTCGAGGAGCCACGCAAGGAGTGGGAGCTGCGGCTCGAGATCGCGACGGCGCCACGCAGCGGCACCGTCGTCGCCACCCTGAACGAGGCGACGGTGACCCATCCCGGCGGGCCGGACGGCACGAGCCCCGGCGGGCCGGACGGCACGGGCCGCGGCGGGCCGGACGGCACG
>NZ_BAABFR010000174.1:0-6203 GCF_039541155.1 Tsukamurella soli | reverse complement strand
TATGGCGGACCTGCCGCACTTCGCCCCGCCGAGCGCGGCGGGGCACCGCGGCACCGCGATCGCCGGCACCGTCGGCGACGCGCGGGTGCTGGTGCTGCTCGGCCGGACCCACGCCTACGAGGGGCACGACCTGGCCCGCGTCGTGCACCCGGTGCGGACCGCCTGCGCGGCCGGAGCGCGGACGGTGATCCTCACCAACGCCGCGGGCGGCCTGCGGTCGGACATGGCGGTGGGGCAGCCGGTGCTGATCGCCGATCACCTGAACCTCACCGCACGGTCGCCGCTGCGCGGCGCGCAGTTCGTCGATCTGGTGGACGCCTACTCCCCCGCGCTGCGAGACGCCGCGCGGCGGGTGGACCCGTCGCTGGCGGAGGGCGTGTACGCCGGTCTGCCGGGGCCGCACTACGAGACGCCCGCCGAGATCCGGATGCTGCGGACGCTCGGCGCCGACCTCGTGGGCATGTCGACGGTGCACGAGACGATCGCCGCGCGGGCGGCGGGGGCGGCGGTGCTGGGGGTGTCGCTGGTGACCAATCTCGCCGCGGGCATGACCGGCGAGCCGCTGGACCACGCCGAGGTGCTCGCCGCAGGCCGCGCGGCGGCCGAGCGGATGGGCACGCTCCTGGCCGACATGATCGCCGGGCTGACGTGACCGGTCCCGACCCGGCCACGGTCCGGGCGTGGATCGACGGCGACCCCGACCCCGAGACCCGGGCCGAGCTGGCGGGTCTCGCTGTCGCGGACCTCGCCGAGCGGTTCGCCGCGCCCCTGGCGTTCGGTACGGCGGGGCTGCGCGGGCCGGTGCGCGGCGGGCCGGCGGGGATGAACGTGGCGACGGTGACCCGCGCGACCTGGGCCGTGGGCCGCTGGCTGACCGACAGATGCCTGGGCGGATCGGTCGTGGTGGTAGGCCGCGATGCGCGCCACGGATCCGCAGAGTTCTTCGCCGCGGCCACGGAAGTGCTCGCGGCGCAGGGCTTCTCGGTGGTCGCACTACCCGAGCCGGGACCGACACCGTGGGTCGCGTTCGCCACGCGCGCGCTGCGCGCAGCGGCGGGTATCCAGATCACGGCGTCGCACAACCCGCCCGCGGACAACGGCTACAAGGTGTACGTCGACGGGGGCGCGCAGCTCACCACCCCCGCGGATCGCGAGATCGAGGCGCTGATCGCGGCCGCTCCCCCGGCGGTGTCCATCCCCCGTGTGCCGGTGACGCCCGACGCCCGGGCACTGGCGGTGCCGCCACGGTATCTCGACCGGGTCGGGGCGCTCGCGGATGACGGCCCGCGGGGACTGCGCATCGCCCTGACCCCCATGCACGGCGTGGGCGGCGCGGTCGCGGTGCAGGCCCTGCGACGCAGCGGTTTCGACGATGTCCACGTGGTCGCCGAGCAGTTCGCACCCGACGCTGGATTCCCGACCGTATCGTTCCCCAACCCCGAGGAACCGGGCGCCACGGATCTGCTACTGGCGCTGGCGGAGTCGGTCGACGCCGATCTGGCGATCGCCCTGGACCCGGACGCGGACCGGTGCGCGCTCGGCGCGCGGGGTCCGGACGGCTGGCGCATGCTGACCGGGGACGAGACCGGGGCCCTGCTCGGGGATCGGGTGCTCACGCTGCGCGCCGCGGCGGGTGCGCCGGGAGATCCATTGGTGGCCACCACGATCGTGAGCTCGACGCTGCTCGGTTCGATCGCCGCAGGGCACGGCGCGCGGTGCGTGCGGACGCTCACGGGGTTCAAGAACCTGGTGCGCGCAGGCGACGGTCTGGTGTTCGCGTACGAGGAGGCGCTGGGCCTGTGCGTCGACCCGGACACGGTGCGGGACAAGGACGGCATCTCCGCGGCGGTCGTCGCCGCGGGGTACGCCGCGGCGCTGAAGGCACAGGGCCGCACCCTTCTCGACGCGCTCGACGCGCTGTACGCGCGGCACGGGGTGCACGTCACCGGGCAGTACGCGCTGCGGGTCACCGACACCGCCGAGATCACGGCGCTGATGGCGCGGCTGCGGGCGGACCCGCCACCGTCGGCGGCCGGGGTGGTCCTGGCATGCGAGGACCTGCTGCACGCGCGTCCCGCCACCGACGCGCTGGTGTTCACCGGCGCGGGCACGCGGATCACGGTACGCCCGTCGGGAACCGAGCCGAAGGCCAAGTTCTATCTGGAGGTGATCGAGCGGGGAGAGCTCGAGCCCTCGAAACGCGCGGCACGGGCGCGGCTGGCCGCACTCACCAACGCGGTCCACGACTGGTAGCAGTTGGGTAGATTCGGCCCATGCAGCCGTACGGACCGCCGCACCCGAACCGGACGCCGGTGATCGTCGTGTCCGTGATCATCGGCGTGCTGATCGTGGCGGGCGCCGTGGCGGTGGCGCTGCTCCTCACCGGTGGCAGGTCCGGGCAGCAGGCGTCCGGGCCGGCCACGACGGGTGCGGGCCCGATGCCCCCGGGCGAGCCGAATTCGCCCGCGACGGTGACTGTGACTGCGCTGCAACAGGTTCCGCAGGCGACCGCCGCGGGAGCCACCTCACCCGCCGATGTGTCGAATGCGGCGCACCCCACGCCCACCGTCGCCGGAACCGACTGGCAGGGGTTCGAGTCCGGCGGCGCGCGCTGCCTCGGGTCCGACGGTGCCGCGGTGCTCCTCTCGACCGCCAGGTCACAGGTGGCGATCTGCTCCGGATCGTCCGGTCTGTACTACCGCGGCTGGAGCACCGTCGACCTCGACGGCATCACCCTGTACACCCTCTCGCGCACCGGCTCCGGCTTCCACGTCGTCGGCAGCGACGGCATCACGACGTACGACGTGGGGCCGTCCGGGCTGGTGATCACCACCACCGACGGCGTCCAACACCCCGAGCCGGCGCTGGCGTACTGGTCGCAGTAGAACCAGGTCGGGCCGTCGGTCGCGGAGCAGGCCAGGGTCAGGTCCAGCGGGGCCCGAACTGCCGGTCACCGGCGTCGCCGAGCCCCGGCACGATGTAGGCGTTCTCGTTCAAGCCTCGGTCCACGGCGGCCGTCACGAGCCGCACCGGATATCCCGAATCTGCCAGCGCTGCAACACCTTCCGGGGCAGCGACGACGCACACCGCGGTGACGTCGGTGGCGCCGCGCTGCGCCAGCAACTGCAGGGCCTGCACCATCGACCCGCCGGTCGCGAGCATCGGGTCCAGCACGAACACCGGCCGGTCCGACACGTCGGCGGGCAGCGACTCGAAATACGGCTCGGGGATGTGGGTCTCCTCGTTGCGGCCCATCCCCACGAAGCCGACCTGGGACTCCGGGATCATCGCGTGCGCCTGGTCCACCATCCCCAGCCCCGCGCGCAGCACCGGCACCAGCAGCGGGGGCGCGGCGAGGCGATACCCGTCAGTGGTCTCGAGCGGCGTCGTGACCGGGACCGTCGACACCCGCGCCGTACGCATCGCCTCGTAGATCAGCATCTGCGTCAGCTCCTTGAGCGCCGCGCGGAACCGCGCGTTGTCGGACGAGCCGTCGCGCAGCGCGGTGAGCCGGACGGCGGCGAGCGGGTGGTCGACCACTGTGGTCTGCATGGCCGATCAGCATAGTTGCTCGGAACCGCGGGCCGCCCTCGTGCGTCTAATGGATAAGGGGCTGTGCTCGACGGACGCAGGGCATGAGGGGCGTGGGGGTTCACATGGAGGCTTTTCGGATGGACACACCGGCGCTGGCCGGTGCGGGGGCGACGCTGTCGGCGCTGTCGGGGGCGGTCGCCGGAGCCGCAGCGGCGGGCGTCGCGGGCACGACATCGCTGGTGCCGGCGTTCGGTCTGGTCGGCGGGGACTACACGGCGGCGCTGGTCGCGGCGCTGACGTCGACACACGCCGAGGTGGGGCGGCTGGCCGCGTTCTACGCGTCCGCCGGCGAGGCGACGGCGCAGACGATCGCTGCGGTGGCCACGCAGGAGGCCGACGGTGCCGACGCGCTCGCCGCGACGCTCGCGGGCGTGTTCTCGCGAGCTGTGCCCGGGGTCTCCGCGGCGGCGCGCACATGAGCATCGTCGACACGCTGGCGGCGCCCATGTACGCGATCCTCGACAGCGTCGGCACCGGTGACATCGGCAGTGCGGGGATAGACCGGGCGATCGCGACGCTGCGCACCCAGCTCGAGCAGGTGACCGCCCAGACCCGCAGCGCCAACGTCACCGTCGGGCACGCCTGGGCGGGGTCGGACGCCGGCGCGGCGCAGCGGACCATCGGCCGCGGCGGCTCGAGCGCGCAGGCGATCGCGGCGCACACCGGGCAGCTGGGGACGTCGCTACAGTCCGCGGCGGCGGTGGTGAAGCAGGGACACAGCGAACTGAAGCGGATCGTGGACTCCTTCGTGCAGCAGGGCAACGCCGCGAACCCCACGCTGACCAACCCCGCGGGGCTCATCGCCGTCCTCCGGCTCGCCGCCGAGCACCTCGAGCAAGCCCTCGCCGTGCTGCAGCGCACCCGGGAGTCACTGGGCACCGAGACCGCCACCGTCGGTGGGTTGGCGCGGGACACGCCGACCGCGCCCGACACCGTCTCCGGCGCCACGCCGACCGGTGGCGCCGCGACCACCCCGGCGTCGGCCGGGGGATCGACTGCGCCCGGCACGTCCGGGACCGGGTCGGGCGGTGGACCGGCGGGTAACGGGTCGGGTTCGGGACTCGGCTCGGTCGGCTCGGCGATGGGGGCCGTCCCGGCGGCAGCCGCAGGCTCCGGCTCCGGATCGGGCTCCGCAGGGACGGGGACGCGTACCGGCAGCGGTACCCGGGCGATGGCGACGCGCGCCTCGGGCCCCGCTCGGATCCGGCCGCGGACGCTGGGCGGCGGCGTCGCGGTCACGCTGCCCGACGGCACCGTCGTCCGGGCGCCGAACGAGCAGGCCGCCACCGCCGTGCGGGCCGCCCTGACGCAGCTCGGCGTGCCGTACAGCTGGGGTGGCACCGCAGCCGGTCAGGGGCTGGACTGCAGCGGCCTGACGCAGTGGGCGTACCGGCAGGCGGGCCTCGAGCTGCCCAGGCTCGCGCAGGAGCAGGGCATCGGGGCTGCGGTTCGCGCGAGCGACCTGCAGCCCGGCGACCTCGCAGTGTGGGACGGGCACGTGGCGATGGTGATCGGGAACGGTCGGATGGTCGAGGCGGGCGACCCCGTGCAGATCTCCGCCATCCGCACCGACAACATCGGCATGGGCTTCCTGGGCTTCTTCCGACCCACCGCCGGCTCCGCGTAGGCTGCTCCGACCCCGTCCACCGACCGGCCTGGCGCCGGCGCCTCGCACCGGGTTCGTCGCCGCGGGCGTCTAGACTTCCGACGTCGGCAACGTCGAGTCGAGGGTCCGCAGTCACAGTGAGCGCAGAGCAGGGATTCGAGGACGCGGTACGCGATTCGCTGGTGCGCCCGGACGCCCCCACGTCGCGCCGCGATCCCGTGGCACGCCCCGCACACGACCGGTGGGCCGATGCAGTCGAGTGGGTGCTGGTCGCGGCGTCCGTGGTGTTCCTGGTCGCCTACGCGACCCCCGTCATCCGGCCCGGCATCTCGCCACGCCTGCACCACGCCTGCGACGTCGCGACCACCGTCGTCTGGGTGCTGTTCGGGATCGACTACGTGGTGCGACTGTCGCTCAGCTCGGACCGATGGACGTTCCTGCGTCGCCATGTGTTCGATCTGGCGATCCTCGTGTTGCCGATCCTCCGCCCGCTGCGGTTGCTGCGACTCGTGGCCCTGCTGTCAGTGCTCAACCGCGTCGGAGCACGGTCGGTGCGCGGGCGGATCGTCGTGTACGCCGTGGGCAGCGCGACCATGCTCCTGGTGGTCGCGGCACTTGCGATCACCGACGCCGAGCGGGGGCATCCCGGCTCGACCATCGAGAACTTCGGCGACGGGCTGTGGTGGTCGATCACCACTATGACCACCGTCGGCTACGGCGACCACTACCCCGTGACCCTGACCGGCAAGATCGTGGCCGCCGCCCTGATGATCTCCGGCGTCACGTTGCTCGGCGTGGTGACCGGCACCTTCGCCTCGTGGATCGCCGACCGCGTCGCGGAGAGCACCGAGGCGCAGGACTCCACGAGAGAGACGGTGGCGGAGCTGGTCAACGAGATCCGCGCCCTGCGCGGCGAGATCGCGGACCTGCGGGCGGAACGGTCCGGCGCCGCCGTGCCCGCCACCGCTGCCGCTGTGCCCGGCGCTGCTGCCGCTGTGCCCGG
>NZ_BAABFR010000173.1:0-6444 GCF_039541155.1 Tsukamurella soli | reverse complement strand
TGACATCCCGCACGCCGTTCTCCTCGACACCTGGTTCCTGTTCCTCGACAGCTCAGAAACCTAGGCGGAGAACGGCGTGCGCTCGTTCAGGCGCGCCCGGCCACCCACAGATGCGTCAGGAGAGCCTATTTTTGATCCGAACGGCGCGCTCGTGCGTCTAAATTGGTATGACGCTCCGAACGAATGAGCTCGAGGCCGCCATGACCCACCACGGTCTCCGTCGGGACTACACGCGGGTTATGCGGGGCATCTGGGTTCCCAACGAGTCCGTGATCGACGCCGCGACCCTACGTAGGGCCGCTCTGACCCGCTATCCCGCGGCGGTGTTGTGCGGCTGGACCGCCGCCGAACTCCACCGCATGCCGTACGCGGAGGGCCGCCCGATCGAGATCCTACTGCCGCGGCGACGACGGTCCTCCGAACTGATCATCCACACCGAGAAGACGCCGCCATCAGACGTCACGACGATCGATGGGTTGCGTGTGACGACCGGGGTACGCACGGCGTTCGACCTCGCCAGGTGGGAACGCGGGGACGACGCCGTCGCGGCACTCGATCAGGCGCTACGAGTGCAACACGACCGACCTGCGGTCACCACCCGCGAGGAACTCGAGAAGTACATCGACGAGGGGCGCTACCTGCGCTGCGGAACCCACGTCGAGAAGGCCCTCGCCGTCGCCGACGGTCGCGCGGAGTCGCCACCCGAGACGTGGCTGCGGCTGTGGCTCCACCGGCTCGGATACGAGTTCATGGTCCCGCAGGTGGAGGTCGACGGCGGTCGGTACCGGATAGACCTCGGCGCCGAGCAGTTCCGGGGGGGGAGCGGAGTACGACGGTGCGTACCACGACGATCCGGAACAGCAGGAGGCCGACGCGGACCGGATCGCAACACTTCGCGACGTCTACGGATGGAAGATCGTGGTCGCGAAGGCCGACGTCTTCGGTGCCGGCGGGGGCGAATTCCTGCACCGCCTCGCCGGTGCGCTCCGCGAGCGGGGGTGGTAAGCGGCCGGCCCGACGAAGCGGTGCACATGTTGGGGGAGGGGCGGCCGACGGAACGGTGCACATGTTGGGAGGGGTCAGCAAACCGATGATGATTGATCTCACCAATCATTGCTTGCGCTGAATCCAAACATCTTTTTCTGAAACCGGCCAGACACTCTGTCTACGATGTGTAACCTGGCTCACCGTCACCGCCGAAGCAGCCCGACGAGAGGAACGAGCCGTGCGCGACCTCCCGTCACCGTCGGATCCCGGCCCGCCCACGGAGCCACCCGAGCGGCCACGGAAGGCGACCAGCGCCGGCAGCGACGCGAACGGGCCGCGGGCCCACGGACGACGGGCGCTGGTCCTGGTCGGAGTCGGCGCGGTCGCGGCTCTCACCCTCGTGGTCGCGTGCAGCGACTCGGGTGTCCGGCTGACCGGCGCGCAGTCCCACGAGATCGCGGGACCGCAGCTACTCGACCAGTTCTCGCCCGGGATGTCAGTGATCACGCCGGAGACGACCAGTGGGCCGACCGTGACCCCCGAGATCCCCGGCGGCCGCACCGACGTGCCGCTCGCGCCCGACGCGGTGCACATGCCGGCGGGGCCGCTCGGAATCCCCGGCATCGCATACAAGGCATACCAGTCGGCGGCGAGGCGGATGGCCGCCGAGATGCCGGGCTGCGGCGTTCCCTGGTATCTGATCGCGGCGATCGGCCGGATCGAGTCCGGTCACGCAGACGGCGGCAACGTCGACGCGACCGGCCGCACCATCACCCCCATCGAGGGGCCCCTCCTGGACGGCTCACTGACCGGCAACAACATTGTCATCGCATCCGACTCGGGCGGCCAGGTGACGTACGCCCGCGCGCTCGGGCCGATGCAGTTCCTACCCAGCACATGGGCGCTGTTCGGCGCCGACAACAGCGGCGACGGCAAGGCCGACATCAACAACATCTTCGACGCGTCGTACGCCACCGCGCGGTACCTGTGCGCGAGCGGCACCGACCTGACCGATGAGGCGAACCAGCGCGCAGCCGTGTTCCGCTACAACAACTCCGCCGCGTACGTCGCGAACGTGATCGCCTGGGCCAAGGCGTACCGCGACCGCGCGATCCCCGTCGGCGGCATCCCGGAGATGACGGTGCCGATCCCGGCCCCGCCGCCCCCTCCGCCCCCTCCGCCGCGCGGCGGCAACACGGTGCTGGTGGTCGCATGCCCGACCACCGTGGCGACCTCCGGGCACCCCGCGCCGGGCGCCTCACCGGCGACGGCGTCGGCGCCCATCGGATCCGGCGCCGCGCGATCGAGCACCGGGCCATCGCGCGCCGTGCGCACCACGGTGCCGGGTGCGCCGCCCGCGTCGGGCACCGCCGCGGCCGGTGCACCGGAGTCGGGTGCGCCGACCACTGTGTTCACCTGCCCCGCCGGCATGTCCGCGATGGCGGCACCGTCGCAGTTCCAGATGGCGGGTGCTCCACCGATCCCCGGCGCGCTGCCGGTCCCCCAGCAGGGTGTGCCACAGTCGAGCGGCACACCGTCGCCCCCGGTCGGCCCGCGCCCCTCGGGATCGCACGCCGCCCCGACCTCGATCCCGGGTACGACGGTGCCGGGCGCCCCGCGCCCGGACGCCTCGGCGTCCAGCACACACGCCCCGAGCGGCCACAGCCGGACCGGGCACCGTCCGTACCCATCGGTCGACCTCCCGACGACCACGGTGACCCCGCCGCCGCGCTGAGCGCCCCACCCGCCCGGATCGGCCGCGCCACCGGCGAGGATAGGATGGGGAGGACATGACTACTGCGGCAACTGAAGACACCGTCCGGGCGGCACTGGCGACGGTCACCGACCCCGAGATCGGCCGACCGATCACCGACCTGGGCATGGTCAAATCCATCCGGGTCGCCGAGGACGGGTCGGTGGACGTGGCGATCTACCTGACCACCGCCGGCTGTCCGCTGCGTACCGAGATCACCCAGCGCGTCACCAAGGCCGTCGCCGACGTACCCGGCACCGGCGCGGTCCGCGTCGAGCTGGACGTGATGAACGACGAGCAGCGCACCGAGCTGCGCCGCGGCCTACGCGGCGACTCCGAGCCCGTGATCCCGTTCGCGCAGCCCGGATCGCTGACGCGTGTGTACGCGATCGCGTCCGGCAAGGGCGGCGTCGGCAAGTCGTCCGTGACAGTGAACCTCGCCGCGGCGCTCGCCGACCGCGGCCTCAAGGTGGGCGTGCTCGACGCCGACATCTACGGCCACTCCATCCCCCGCATGATGGGCACCGAGGCGAAGCCGACGCAGGTCGACAGCATGATCATGCCGCCGGCCAGCCACGGCGTGAAGATCATCTCCATCGCCATGTTCACCAGCGGCAACACGCCTGTCGTGTGGCGTGGGCCGATGCTGCACCGAGCGCTGCAGCAGTTCCTTGCGGACGTGTTCTGGGGCGACCTGGACGTGCTGCTGCTGGACCTGCCGCCGGGTACCGGCGATGTCGCGATCTCCATCGCGCAGCTGATCCCGGGCGCCGAGATCCTCGTGGTGACCACCCCGCAGACCGCTGCGGCCGAGGTGGCCGAGCGCGCCGGGGCGATCGCCCTGCAGACACGGCAGCGGGTATGCGGTGTGGTGGAGAACATGTCCTGGCTGACGCTGCCCGACGGTGGCCGCATGGAGGTCTTCGGCGCCGGCGGCGGCGAGCAGGTCGCCGCGCGCCTCACGCGGGCGGTGGGCTCGGACGTCCCGCTGCTCGGACAGATCCCCCTCGACCCGGCGCTGCGCGAGGCCGGGGACGCCGGTATTCCGATCGTCCTGTCGGCGCCCGACTCGCCGACGGGGTCCGCGCTCCGCGCCATCGCCGACAGACTCGCCGTGCGCAAGCGCGGGCTGGCGGGGATGTCGCTGGGGATCGACACCACACGCCACCTCTGACGTCCCGCCGCACCGCCGGTGCCCGGCCCCCTACCGGTGGTCGGCCTCCCCACGGTGCGTCACCTCCCGAGTGAGAGTGCGATTCGGCTCGGGACGGCGACGGCCGGTAGGGCAGGCGACGCCTGATGGGGCGCCATGCTCCGGGAGCCGACGGAGGAAGGCCGGCGCGGCGCCTTATAGCGATAAATCGGATATGACCGCTGATCTCTTCAGTGAACTTCTGGGCGCGCCGAGCCACCCGCGATCCGCGCGAAACCACACAGGCAGGAGGCCGTGCCCTGCGCCGAGGTATCCATGCCGACCCCGATCGCGGTTTGCAGACCTCGGGTTGTATTTCGCGGAAGTAATGGACCAATCGCCCGATATGTCCGAGGTAACGGTGCGCTGCGCGCACGCTGATATCGGGGGCATGAAAAAGTTGTTGACTCTGGCAATAGGCGTGGCAGGGCTCTCGGTGGGGCTGCTGCTGTTCGGCGACACCGCCGCCAACGCGGCCGTCACCTCGCACGTCGCGGCGCTGCACCCCGACTGGTGCCGCGCCGGCGCGTGGCATCCGGGCTGGTGGTCGTCCGGCACCTGGCATCCGGGCTGGTGGAGCCGCGGCGGATGGCACCCGGGCTGGTGGGACCGGCGCGGCTGGCACCCCGGATTCTGGGCACCCCCGCAATGGCACCCGGGCTGGCGGAGCCCCGCCCAGTGGCACCCGGGCTGGCGGAGCCCCGGCTGGTGCGCACCCGGAGGCCCCGGGCCGCACCCCATGTGACAGTGACGACAACAACCTCGAAAGCCCGTTCGGGGCGCCGGTCCGCGGATCGGCGCCCCGAACGGGCTTCTCAGGTCGAGTCCGGGTCGAACGGCGGACGCTCGCCGGACCGGAGCGGCTGCATCGGGCGCGGCATGGTCGGCGGGCGCTCGCCGGCGCCGGCATCGGTGGCCCCCGACGGTGCCGGGACCTCGACCGCCGGAAGAGCGGCGTCGGTACCGGCGGCGGCGAGGCCGGCGTCCGTGGGTGCGTGGTGCAGCGGCGCGTCGGCCGGCACCGTCGACCCACCGGACCCGCCGAGGCCGCTCGTGAAAAACGAGGAGTCACCGTCGAACAGGTGCTTCGTGACCAGGCCGGCGGGTGTCATCCCCCGTAGCTGTTGCAGCTGCTGGAGCGGCTCGCGGAACTCCTCGAAGTCCGTGCCCATCTCGTCCTTGAGCTGCTGGGTCGCACCGGTGGCGTATTCACGCACCTGCCGCAGCGTGGTCATGGTCCATTGCACGGCACCCGGGAGGCGTTCGGGCCCGAGGATCACGAGCCCCGCCACAGCGAGCACCAGGAACTCACCCCAGCCGATGTTGAACACGACGCCGATTCTAGCGTCGCCGGACGGGGCGTCCGGTCACGCGTCGGACTGCGGCTTGACCTGCACCTGCACGGTACGGTCACCGCGGGTCACCGACACGGTCGCCGTGTCACCGATGCCCACCGCGCGGATCGCGACCACCAGGGACGCGTAGTCGGCGACGGTCTTGTCGCCCACCTTGGTGATCACATCGCCCTCGCGGATCCCGGCCTGCTCGGCCGCGCCGCCCTTCTTGACGTTCTCGACCTGCACGCCGGAGACCTTGTCGTTGTTGACCGTGCGGCCGTTCACCCCCAGCGTCGCGTGGGCCACCTTGCCGCCGTGGATGATGGTCTCGGCGATCGGCTGCGCGACGTTGATCGCGATCGCGAAGTTCAGGCCCACGGATCCGCCGCCGGGCGCGAGCGCCATCGTGTTGATGCCTATGATCCGGCCCTTCATGTCCAGTAGCGGCCCACCCGAGTTGCCGGGGTTGACGGCCGCATCGGTCTGGACCGAGTCGAACACGGCCGGCTCGGCCGGTCCGGTGGGCGGCTCCTGGATCGGCCGGTGCACGGCCGACACCACCCCGGAGGTCACGGTGTGCTGCAGCTCGTACGGGGAGCCGATAGCCACTACCGGCTGGCCGGGGACCAGCTGGTCGGAGTCGCCGAGGGGCACCTGGTGGAGGCCGTCGACGTCGACCTTGAGCACGGCGACGTCGGTGGCGGGATCGGCACCCACGATCCGCGCGGGGGCGCGGGAGCCGTCCCAGAACACGACCTCGGTGGTGGCGCCGGCATTGGTGGTCGCGTCCTCGATGACGTGGTTGTTGGTGAGCACGTAGCCGTCCTTGGCGTCGATCACCGAGCCGGACCCCGTACTGCCGCTGGTCCGGGTGCGCACCTCGACGGTGACGACGCCCTGGGCGACCTGCGACACCACCGACGCGACCGAGCCCTGGTCCGCCACCCGCGAATGATCCTGCGCGACGGTGACGTGGGCGTCCGTGAGTCGCTCGTAGGTGCTGCCGGTGATACGCCCGACGAAACCGCCGACGCCCGCACCGACCAGGCCGACGACGAGCGCCAGCGCGCCGAGGACGGCGAGCGCCCGCGTCGACACCCGCTCCCCGAACAGCACCTCGCGGACACCGAGCTTGGGCCCGGGCGGGGGCGGCGGGGCGTCCGGCGGGCGCAGGC
>NZ_BAABFR010000172.1:0-6672 GCF_039541155.1 Tsukamurella soli | reverse complement strand
GGCGCGGCAGGCGCCGACGACGGTGCCGGTGCGGCCGCGGGGGCGGCGGCCACCGGTGCGGCCGTCTCCTCGACGCCGGGCTCGTCGTCGGGGGTGTCCTCGTCGGTCGCGAACACGCGGGCGTGGTCGCGCTCGGCGTTGAGGACGGTGGCCGCCGACCGCCGGTACGAGTCCAGCGCCAGCGTGCGGCTCGCCAGGTTCGCCAGGGTCGGCGCCGATGCGACACCCACCTCGACGAACCGCTCGACGCCGAGGCCACCGTGGCTGCGGTCGACCAGCAGCAGGTCCTGGGTCTCGATCCACCGGACCGGGCTGGCGAACTGCCAGGCCAGCAGCTCGATGAGCAGCGTGCGTGCGGTCTGCATCGGCGTCGCCAGGGCCGCGCCGAAGTCCTCGACCAGCACGGCGACCGGCGCCGAGGGGACGACCGCGAGGATCGAGCGGGCGAACGACTCGGTGAGCTCGAACGGGCGCGCCACCAGGTTGGGCACGTACCGGCCGATCAGGGCCTCGTAGTCGAACTCGGCCGGGACCAGCTCCTGCAGGCGGGCCTCGAACTCCGCGACGCCCGACCGCAGCACGGTCGAGTGGAACGGGATGTCGATGCCCGGCACGATCTGGAACGCCTTGGGGCTGTCGGTGCGGTCGGCGATCGCGGACTCGAGCGCGGCAAGGCCGAGCTTGGTGCCCGCGACGGCGTACTGCGCGTTGCGCAGGTTGAGGTTGACGATCTCTGCGAACAGGGGAGAACTGGCGTCCCCAGCTCCCGCGACGGTCTTGACGAAGCCCGCGAGCTCGGCGTCGTCGACGTCGAACAGCTCGGGTCGGATCGCGGCCATGCCGTACGGGCTGCGGCCCTGGTCGTCGCGCGGGACCAGGCGCTGCATGATCGAGCCGCGGTGGAAGACCACCTCGAGGATCTTCTCCAGCGGCAGTACGCCGGCCGACGCGAGCGCGTTGTACTCGCCGACCGAGTGGCCGGCGATGATCGGCGCGTCCACGCGGGCGCCGTACTCGCCCAGCTCGGCGAGCTGGGCGACGGCCACCGTCGCCATCGCGACCTGGGTGAACTCGGTGAGGTAGAGGACCCCGTCCGGGTGCGAGTAGGTCTGGCCGTCGGCGCGCAGCGTCAGCGGGTTGTCACGCACGACGGCGAGCACCGAGAAGCCGAGCGCCTCGCGGGTGTGCGCGTCGGCGCGGTCCCAGACGGCGCGGGCGGCGGCCGAGCTGGCGCGGGCCTTGAGGCCCATTCCCTTGCTCTGGATGCCCTGGCCGGGGAAGACGTACGCGGTCACGGCCGGGAAGGCCACGGCCGATGCCGACATCACCAGGTTGTCGCCCACCTTGGCGGTCACGTCGAGCAGCTCGCCGCCGCGGTCGATGCCGACGCGCTCGACGGTCACCTGGACCTCGTCGCCGGGCAGGACCATGCCCAGGAAGCGGGTGGTCCAGCCGCGGAGCTTGCGATGCAGCACATCGTGGTCGTCGGACGCCGACGCGACCTGCTGGGCCGCGGCCGACAGCCACATGCCGTGCACGATCGGGCCGGGCAGCCCGGCGAGGGCCGCCGCTACGAACGACGTGTGGATCGGGTTGTGGTCCCCCGACACGGCCGCGAAGCCGCTCATGTCGACGGGGGCGACGATCACGGCCTGCCGGATGCGCTTGCGCGGGGTCTCGGTGGCGGACTCGCCGCGCGCGCCGCCGGCGGGCTGCGGGTCACTCAGCTCGGCCGAGCCGGTGCGGCCGCGGATCGCGAACCGCTCGGTCATGGTGATCGCGGGCTCGGCGTCGGCCGGGGCGGACGCCTCGCGGACCTCGATGCCGACGGTGACGACGGTGCCGAGGTCGGTCGCGGTCACGTCGGTGCAGGTGGCCGTGGCGCGGTAGTGGCCTGCGGCCGGCAGGGCGGCCAACTCGACGGCGTGGTCGAGGTGCACCAGGTCGAGCATGCCCTCGACGACCGGGCGGTCCTGCGCCGTGCGGGCCGCGCCGACGACAGCGAAGCTGGCCGGCCAGCACGGGCCGACGAACGCGTCGGGCACCGGGCGCTGCTCGTCGCCGAACAGCGCGGACAGCCCCCCCGGCAGGACGTCGGCGGTCAGCGCGGCGTGGTCGGCACCGTCGGCGTCGGTGAAGTCGAACTCGACGGTGGCGACGCCGTCCTCGACGACCGGCAGGTCGCCGGCGGCTGCCAGCGCGACCAGCGAGGACATCGCGGCGGCGGCGTCGTCCAGGTCGATGATCGGCACGCCACCGTCGGCGCAGGAGTCGGGCACCGCGATCGGGATGATCAGCTGCGTGCCGGACACCGGAACCTCGAGCTGCACCGAGTTGG
Organism: Tsukamurella soli; assembly: GCF_039541155.1. Taxonomy (NCBI): domain Bacteria; kingdom Bacillati; phylum Actinomycetota; class Actinomycetes; order Mycobacteriales; family Tsukamurellaceae; genus Tsukamurella; species Tsukamurella soli. Next base: position 4,334 of record NZ_BAABFR010000172.1, on the reverse strand, counting down.
CGCCGGTCACGCGCAGCGTGGCGCCGGTGTCGGACTGGACGGCGACGTATGCGTCACCGTCGGCGTGCACCAGCCAGCTGTCGGCCGGGCCGAGCTTGCCGATGGGACTGAGCACCAGGCGGCCCGCCCACAGCACGTTGGGCGCGGACAGGGCGTGCGCGAGCGCCGCGGACTCGACGCCGGAGCGGAAGCGGCGGCCGGGTACGCGACGGGCGGACTCGCCGGCGTCGATGAGCCGGCGGACCTGCTCGGCCTCGAACCGATCCAGTAGCTGACCGACCGGCTCGTCGACCTGCGTGATCCCCACGACGGCCTCGGGGCCGGGGATGATGCAGACCTCGTCGGCCGAGTACCGCGGCGAGTGCGCCTGCCACAGCGAGTCGGAGCGCCACCAGCGGCGGACGTCCTTGTCGATCACGGGCACGAAGTCGACCGGCTTGCCGGGGGTGCGGCAGAGCGAGGTGAAGAACGGCACATCGGCCGGGTGCAGGCGGGTGGTGGCGGCCTCCGGGTACGCCGCGAGCAGGGCGTCGAAGGCGCCGTACGCGTCGTCGGTGGCGGCGACCTCGGCGAACGCGGTCGGGATGGGGCCGCTGTCCTCGACGGCGAGGCGGGCCTCGGCGCGCTGCAGCATCGTCAGGAAGCGGGTCTGGTGGGTGATGTCCAGCCAGCCGTAGTCGCCGAAGCGGCCCGGGGTCGCACCCGCGAGCTGCTGGCGGGTACCGACGGCGAGCTCGAGGTAGCGGGCCAGCCACTCGCCGTAGGTCATGGCGTCGACGTCGCCGAAGTACGGCTTCGCGGTACCGGCCATCGCGGCGATGATCTCGTCGCGGCGCGCGGCGACCGCGTCACCGTCGCCGGCGACCTCGTCGAGCAGGCGGCCGCATGCGGACGCCGGGTTGTCGATCTCGTGGATGTCGGCGCCGAGCTGGCTGCGGCCGGAGGCCATGCCGCCCTCGGCGTGGCCCGCCCCGATCCAGGACGGCGTGCCGACCGTCTCGGCCAGGACGCGCTTGACGTCCGCCGAGGTGGTGGCCTCACGGGTCGCCATGGCTGCGGTACCGACCAGGATGCCGTCGACCGGCATCGCAGGCGCCCCGTACTTGCGGGACCAGGCGCCCGACAGGTACTCGGCCGACAGCTCGGGCGTGCCGATGCCGCCGCCGACGCAGAGGACGACGTTCGCGCGGTCGCGCAGCTCGCTGTAGGTGGCGAGCAGCAGGTCGTCGAGGTCCTCCCACGAGTGGTGGCCGCCGGCCTTGCCGCCCTCGACGTGCACGATGACCGGGTGCGCGGGCACCTCGGCCGCGATGCGCGCGACCTGGCGGATCTGCTCGACGGTACCGGGCTTGAACGCGACGTACCCGAGGCCCGCCTCGATCAGCTCGTCGACGAGGGTGGTGGCCTCCTCCAGCTCCGGGATGCCGGCGCTGATGACGACACCGTCGAGCGGGGCGCCTGCGGCACGCGCCTTCTGCACCAGGCGCTTGCCGCCGAGCTGCAGCTTCCACAGGTACGGGTCGAGGAAGAGAGCGTTGAACTGGGCGCTGCGGCCGGGCTCGAGCAGCTCGGTCAGGTTCTCCACGTTCTCGGCGAAGATGCCCTCAGTGACCTGGCCGCCGCCGGCCAGCTCGGCCCAGTGTCCGGCGTTGGCGGCGGCAGCGACGATGCCGGCGTCGACGGTGGTGGGGGTCATGCCGGCGAGCAGGATCGGGCTGCGGCCGGTGAGCTCGGTGAACCGGGTGGACAACACGGTGCGGCCGTCGGGCAGCTCGATGAGCTTCGGCGCGTACTCCGACCACGGCCGCGGCCGCTCGGGGACGCCGCCCGGCGAGAAGATGTTGCGGGCACCGCGCAGGCTGGTGGCGGGGATGATGCCGACGCCGCGGCCGCGGGCCGCGTTGGCGGCCAGGCGGGTGGCGAGGTCCTCGGGGCCGAGATCGATCAGCCAGCGGGCACCCGCGGCGATGGCGCCGTCGACCTCGGCGACCCAGTCGACGGGCTCGACCAGCACCGCGGCGGCGAGCCGCGCGGCACGGTCACCGTCGAGGCCACAGCGCTCGGCCCAGTCGCGGACCATGCTGACGCCCTCGGCGAGCGCGGGGTGGTGGAAGCCGATGTCGACGGGGATGTCCTCGAACCGCGGCGCGAACGGCGAGCCGCCGGTCAGCTTGGCCTTGCGCTCGGCCTCCTCGGCCTCGGCGACGGACCCGCAGAACTCGCGGAAGCCCGCGAGCAGCTTGGGGGTTCCGGTGAGCACGAACGAGCTGCGCGAGTTCCGGACCGAGACCACGGGGCCGCACGCGTCGAAGGCGACGGTGCCGCTGAACTCCGCGAGCAGCTCGCGGAGGCGCTCCTCGCGCACGCCGGTGACGCCCAGCATCGGGGTACCGGCACCGAGGGCGACGATGCCGCGGCGCCGGGCGACGACCCGGCCGGCCGCGCCGATCAGACGGGCGATGGCGAGCAGGTCACCCTCGGCGCCGCGGGAGGAGAACGCCTCGACAGCGAGCAGGCCCTGGGAGTGGCCGATGACGGCGACCGGGGGCACGTCCCACGGGTCGAGCCCCTGGGCCTCGAGCGCGTACAGCGCGACGAGCTGACTGAACAGGATGCCGGGCACCGACAGCACGGCGCCGTCGACGTCGGGCAGGCTCGGGCGGCGGCGCTGGCGCGGCGCCTCGTCGCCCTCGTCGGTGGTCTCCTGCTCGGCGGCCTCGATGGACACCTGGCGCCACCGCATGGGATCGAAGGCCGGGCCCTGCGCGCGCAGCATCTCGCGGGCGACGGGCGCGAGGACGCGCTCGCTGCGGCTCAGGATGCCGTCCAGGATCTCGCGGTACTCGGGGTCGTCGGCGAGTCCGGTCTGCTCGAGCAACGAGATCATGCCCGGCAGCCAGCCGCCGCCCTGCCCACCGAAGATCAGCGCATACTGCTCGCCGCTCGACAGCCGGTCCACCAGCGCATCGTTGTTGCGGGGGTTCTTTCCGACGCGGGCGGAGGCAGTTACGTAGTCATCGACAGTCATGGAACTCCTTGAGCAAAGTTTGCTGAGACCGCGTCGGCGCGGACGATTACGACACGGGCACCACACCGTGCCGGTTCCATGGAAGCACAGTTTGCGCGAGGCCTCTGACGTGCAGATATGTAACCAGTGGGTATACCCGCCAGTAGGTTATCCATCTCGATTCACGGGTGTATTCGAGCGCTGATACACCGGTGAATCGACCCTGTTCACACGCCGCTCAAGAGAAACCCGCGAGGTTTCTCGCGAGTAGCTTTCGTTATCGAATCGTTACCTTCCCGGTTTCCCGAAATCGGGAGGACATGTGCGCGTCGGCTCCCCTACCCTGGCGCCATGCAGCCCTCGACCAGACCCGCGCCCGTCGACGTCCCGCGTGCCGTCCTCGAACTGCTGCGCGGTGCCGAGACCGTGACCGCCTTCACCGGTGCCGGGATGAGCGCCGAGTCGGGGATCCCGACGTTCCGCGATGCGCAGACCGGGCTCTGGGCACGCTACTCGGCCGCGGATCTGGCCACCGTCGACGCGTGGTCGCGCGACCCGGCACTGGTGTGGGGCTGGTATCAGCATCGTGCGCGGCTGGCCCGCGCGTCCGAACCGAACGACGGTCACATCGCACTGGCGACCCTCGCCGAACGGTGCACCGTCGGGATCGTCACTCAGAACGTCGACGACCTGCACGAGCGCGCGGGGTCGAACGTGACCGCACACCTGCACGGCAGCCTGTTCGCGCCGCGCTGCCGGCACTGCGGCACGCGATCCCTACGCGCCGACGATGCCGATGCGCCGGCACCCACAGGTGATCCGGACGCACCGGATCCCGAGGCCCTGCGGCAGGAACCTCCGATGTGTGTGCACTGCCGCTGCGAGGTGCGTCCGGGCGTCGTCTGGTTCGGCGAGCCGCTGCCGGTGGACGAGTGGGGCCGCGCCGAGGCGGCCGTGCTCGCCGCCGACGTCGTCCTGGCGATCGGCACGTCGGGGGTCGTGTACCCGGCCGCCCGCCTGCCGGAGATCGCCCTGGCGACCGGGATCCCCGTGGTGGAGATCAATCCCGACGAGACGTCGCTGAGCGAGGCGGCCACGGCCTGCTGGCGTGCAACGGCGGCGACCGCGCTGCCGGCGTTGGTCGCGGCACTCAACGCCCACTGACCCGGGGGCCCGGCCACTCACCGATCACCGTCGGGCCCACCAGCGGCAACTCGCCCACCATCTCCTCTCCGTTCTCGCGGCCGATGAGGTAGCCCGGCGCGCGGTGCTCCCCGCCTCGGCCGCCGCCGCGCTGCCCCGCGGCCGCCGCGGGTGGGATCGCCAT
>NZ_BAABFR010000171.1:0-6765 GCF_039541155.1 Tsukamurella soli | reverse complement strand
GAGGCACCCGGCCGGGGCTGGTTCTGGCCGTCGGCGGCGGCCCTCCCGTCGCTGCCCCGCGGCTCCGTGGCACCGTCGCAGCTCGGCGCGCTGGGGGACGACCCGAACGCCGCCCCACCGTCGCTGGCCACCATCCTGCACGGCCCCACCTACGAGGCCCGCGGCCAGCTCAACCTGGTCGGCGGCCTGCGTCGGGCGATGGCCAAGGCCGGCTACTCCGACCCCAAGGAGTTCCAGAAGGTCGGCCTCAACGTGGGCGGCTACTGAGCCGCGGTCACCGATCCCGGAGGAACTCCAGCATCCTGCTGTGGGCCAGGTCCGAACTCGCGGCGTCGAACTCGGGCAGCCCCGCATCGGTGAACAGGTGCCCGCTGACCGGGTACTCGAACAGCGTGAACACCCCGCCCGCCGCCTCGACCTCGGCCCGGAGCCGATCGACACCGTCCGGCGTGCGCCACGGGTCGTCGCGCGCGTAGTGCACCTGGGCCGGCGCCGCGCGTGGCCAGGTGCCCCCGAGCTCGGCTATCGGCAGCGCGGCGTGCATCAACAGGACGCCACGTGCGCCCGGCCTGGTCGCGGCGAGGTACTCGGCCGATACGCCGCCGTTCGAGAAGCCCGCGTACACCACGTCCGTCGGCAGACCCGCCACCGCGGCATCGGTGCGAGTGATCATCTCGGGTATACCGAGCTCGGTGAAGAAGCGCACCGCGGCGTCCATGTCGTCGAACACCTCGCCGCGGTAGAGGTCGGGGACGTACACCTGGTGCCCGGCCCGGCGGAACACGTCTGCCGTCGCACGAACCGCAGGGCGGAGCCCCAGAACGGAGTGGAACAGGATCACGATAGCCATGCCTGCTGTCTAGCAGCAGCCCCCGACAAGTCGGGGGACGGCCACTATTGAGTCGCGTTTAGTAGTACCCTTACCGGCGAGTAGTGAGCGACGTGGCTCACACGGTTCCAGGTAGGGGATTCACATGGCGCAGACGGCGGGCGACCACTTCGACGTTCTCGTGATCGGATCGGGCTTCGGCGGCAGCGTGACGGCGCTGCGCCTCACGGAGAAGGGGTACCGGGTCGGCGTCCTCGAGGCCGGCCGGCGGTTCGAGGACGCCGACTTCGCCGAGACCACCTGGGACCTCAAGAAGTTCCTGTGGGCGCCCAAGCTGGGCTGCTTCGGCATCCAGCGGATCCACGTGCTCAACGACGCGGTCGTGATGGCCGGCGCCGGCGTGGGCGGCGGGTCCCTCAACTACGCCAACACGCTGTACAAGCCTCCGGCGCCGTTCTTCAACGACCCCCAGTGGAAGCAGATCACCGACTGGGACGACGAGCTGACGCCCTACTACGACCAGGCGCGTCGGATGCTCGGCGTGGTGCCGAACCCGCACGAGACGCCGTCCGACAGGGTCATCAAGGCCATCGCCGAGGACATGGGCGTCGCAGACACGTACGTCGCGACGCCCGTCGGCGTGTACTTCAACAAGCCGGGGCAGACCGACGAGGACCCCTTCTTCGGCGGCGTCGGACCGGCGCGCACCGGCTGCACCGAGTGCGGCACCTGCATGTCGGGCTGCCGCGTGGGGGCGAAGAACACGCTGATGAAGAACTACATCCACCTCGCCGAGCGGGGCGGGGCCCGGTTCATCCCGATGACGACGGTGACAGGTCTGCGTGAGGGCCGGAAGGGCGTCTGGGAGGTCTACACCGAGAAGACCGGCGCCTGGGCGCGCAAGAACCGCACCGTCTACACCGCCGACAACGTCGTCTTCGCAGCCGGCACCTGGGGCACCCAGACCCTGCTGCACCACCTCAAGGACACCGGCGCGCTACCGGGACTGTCCGACAAGGTCGGTGTGCTCACCCGCACCAACTCGGAGGCGATCCTCGGCGCGGCCAAGTACAAGGCCGATCCGGAGCAGAACCTCTCACAGGGCGTCGCCATCACCAGCTCGTTCTACCCGACCCCGGACACCCACATCGAGCCCGTGCGCTACGGGCCGGGATCCAACGCGATGGGCCTGCTGCAGACGCTGCTGGTCGACGGTGGCCCCGGTCGTACCCGCATCCCCGGCCTGGCCAAGGGGCTTGCGCGTCGTCCACGTGACCTCGCACTGCTGCTGAAGCAGAAGAACTGGGGCGAGCGGGTGCTGATCATGCTGGTGATGCAGTCGCTGGACAACTCCATCACCACGTTCACCAAGAAGATCCCGGGCTCCCGCAAGCGGCGCATGGTCTCGAAGCAGGGTCACGGCGCGCCCAACCCGACCTGGATCCCCGTCGGCAACGAGGCCACGCGGCGTGCCGCGGAGAAGATCGACGGCATCGCCGGCGGCACGTGGGGCGAGATCTTCAACGTGCCGATGACGGCGCACTTCCTCGGCGGCGCCGCTATCTCCGAGGACCCGGCCGACGGCGTGATCGATCCGTACCACCGCGTCCACAACTACCCGAGCCTGTTCGTGGTCGATGGTGCGGCGATCTCGGCGAACCTGGGCGTCAATCCGTCGTTGTCGATCGCGGCGCAGGCCGAGCGTGCCGCGGCGCTGTGGCCGAACAAGGGGGAGCGGGACCTACGCCCACCCCAGGGCGCCGGCTACACGCGCATCACGCCCACCGCGCCGCGCCACCCGATCGTGCCCGACGGTGCGCCGGGCGCCCTGATCCTGCCGATCCCGCAGGTACCGCCCGTGCGCGAGACCGGCGGCGCGACCGCGTGACCGACGCGACCGCCGGAACAGTGCGACCGCCTGAACGGTGCGCGTTCCGCGGAACGTTGAAGCTTGAACGTTCCGCAGAACGCGCTTGCAATAGACCTTGTCTTATCGAAGCACTGCGGACAGTTGGCGGAAGTAGTCGTGTCTCGCCCAGGGGGTTCTGTTGCCGATGACGATAATTGACAGGATGACAGCGCCTGCGCTGGACGAATGCCGTAGTGCCTCATGTCAAGATGCCCGCGAAACCAGCAGGGTGTCGGCGGGGTCAGCCGGACTTGACGCGGACGCCCTTATAGACGTCGGGCAGCGCGGACGGGATCGACGCCGGCGCCATCTACTCGGTCTTCTCCTTCGCCATCACCGTGAGCCGGGTCTGCAGGTCGGTGATGTCCCGTGCGAGCCGCGCGGGGCTGAGCGCGTCCCGATAGGCGGTCATCTCGGCCTCCTGCTGCGGCCGACAGTACCCCGCAGAACGGGGTCCTCGGCTCGTCGTAGAGTCCGCGGCGACGCCCGTCGCGTACCCGACCGGTTCGATCGTCGGCGTCAGGTAGTTCAGCCGGTCGCCCACCAGTCTCCACAACCGTTTCAGCAACACACGCTCGTCGCTGGTGTCGTACCGGTAGTAGAAAGCGTTGCGCCGCACCAGATGATTTCTCTCCGACTCGATCGTCGCCTGATCGTTCTTCTTGTACGGACGCGACCGGGTGAAGTAGATTCCCCGCTCCCAGTTCATCACCGCGTGACCCAAGGAACTCGGTACCGTTGTCGAAGTCCAGACCCGTGACCGCGAACGGGATCTCATCCACCGCGGCCTTCAACGCCGCCAGGATGTGGATATGCGCGTTGTTGCGGACACTGCAGGTGAACACCCACCCGATATACACGTCCCGTCCGCGCGAACTCGCCCTTCAACGTAGGCCCGCAGTGCGTGACGGTGTCCCCTCGAAGAACCCCGGTTCCTTCTCCACCTCATCCCCGGCCCTCCGGACTGCGAGGTATTAGCGGGCCGACTCCCTCCTCAGCGGCCCCGCTAGGCACACGAACGAAACTTGCCAGCAAGTCGCTAACAGCACCTCCTTGGTCGCACCATCTATCTGCCTGTCAGTTCAATTACTCGACATCATCGGAATCGAGCGAAGTGTGTCCAACCCCTCTATAGATCGCGAGCGGAACCACCCCGATCGCTGGCCAAGCTGGGGCCGCTACGAAGCCGGTCATTGTGAGCATTCCGCCGAAGCTGGCCGCGAGCTGGTCCAGGGCTGCCCGGTCGATTGCCGTGCCCCCGCCGCCGACCAGGCGATCTACGTGCGGCTTGATCTCCGTCAGGAGCTGCTCGGGCGATAGCTTCTCTCGCTCGGTGGGGATCGCGGAGACCTGCATGATCGTGGTCAGCTCGGTAGCTTCGGCTCCGACCTGGGACAGCAGTAGTTCCCGTCGCATCGGCCCAAACTCGTGTGCGTGCGGGATCTCACCCATGAAGCCGACCTCGTACTCGTCAGCAAGTGCCGTGCGCACGGAGACTGTAATCGACTCGCCGTAAAGAGCTTCCAGGGCGCCAAGCATCTGCTCCAAGTCGGAAGGAGAATCCGATAGGACATTGTTGAGGCGGCGGAAGGTTCCAGCAATGCTGGCGATATCACTCAGCTGAGTTGGCGCGGTGACCCGTAGGAGCATCCCCGGGCGAACCGACTCACGCACTTTGCCGCGAAGCCAGAACTTCCGTCGAGCCATCTTGTCTGACACATCAGCGAGCAATCCCAGCGCCTCGGCGGACTCCTCCAGTTGCGATACGTGCAGGTCTGCCAGAGCGAGAGTCTGCGAGCTATTCTCGCCGATATCCTTGCCTACGGAGGCTACACGGCGCAGTCCTGCAGCAATGCTCCACGAGCGGGTCCTGGCTTCGCTCCGTTCTTCGGGAAGGCCGTCGATAAGCTGCGCCAGCAGGCTTCCAGTTCGCTGGCGATCGATGTACAGATAGTCTCTGACGTCCAGCTCCGACGATTCGGGCAACATATTCGGCATCGCTCAACCTTCGTTTGATACGTCGGTTACCTGGTCACGATGACCGGGGTCATCGCGCCCTCTGGGATGGTTCGGTCGCTGGTGGCGATCGCCAGCCCTCGGCGGGTGGCTTGGGCGACGATCATCCGGTCGAACGGGTCTCGATGGTCCCAGTTCAGCTGACTTGCCAAGGTCGCGTCCGCGGAGTCCATGGCGAGTTCGTGCGCGGTCATGGCGGCGAGCGTGTCGCTCCAGCTCGAGAGGAGGCCGGAGCCGTCGAGGCGTCCCAGTCGGGTCTTGATCGCGATCTCCCAGGCGGACGCGGCCGAGACGAACAGCTCGTTGGCAGGGTCCGCGATCACCGCCAAGGCGGGCGCGGCGATCAGTTCGGGCGATTTCGCAAGCCAGAGAAGAGCGTTGGTGTCGAGGAGGATCGCAGTCACGAAGCGTTCTCCCAGGCGCCCAGCTCGGCGTCTGGGAGGGGGGCATCGAAGTCGTCGGGGATCGTCAGGCCGGGGAACTGTCCGAACGTCCGCTTACGCGGCTCCGCCGGTGAGATGATCGCAACGGCCCGGCCGTGCGAGGTGACGGTGATCGGGCTGCCTGTCTTCTCGACTTCGGCGAGGACGGCGTTCAGCTTGGCCTTCGCTTCTGTACTGGTGATCGTGCGCACACCGCCACTGTATACTAGTCGGACCAGTGCGACTAGTTATTTACGTCTTGGTTGCGCACGGAGTCGGTCACGTCATCATTCTCCCAACCGCACCACATCAGCTGTCCACATCCTGGCCAGCTGATTTCCAGACCGCGGCTGGCGAACTGCGCACGAGGTGGTGAGGTTGCCGACAAGTCGTTAGCGGCACCTCTATCGGCTTCGTGGCCTGCCCGAGGTGGAGTCCGCAGACCGGCCGCGTCTGGTGTGTCCGGTGCCGGGGTTCACAGTCGCATGGATCGAGCGGCTAGGAATGGGCCGATGGGAGCAGTGTGAAGGCGTCGATGTGGGAGGGGCGAACGATGGCGAAGTGACGCAGATTCAGTGTTGCGATCCGCTGCGTTCGGTGGCGCTTCGCGAGCGTTATCAGGCTGGCGTCAGCGCCACCGAGTCGGACCCGAGTTGGGACATTCGGCTTAGTGTGTCGGTCCGACGCCGAGTTGGGCCAGAATTTCAGCTTGGCTGCCTGGTATCTGCGGTGGGAACGTCTGGGTCGCACCGTTGATGGCGACGGTCGCGCTGCGCAGCGGCCGGAGTTGTTTGACGACGTTGCCGATAGCGAGGCCGGTCTGCTCCTGAACGGCACGCGCGACCGCCAACGCGGCGAACACGATGGTCAGGTGCGCTTCGATGGCGTCGCGGGTGTGGTGGAAGATCGGCCTCGCCCGCAGGTCGGTCTTGGACATGCGGAAGCTCTGCTCGACGTGCCACAACTCGTGATAGTGGGCGATCACCTCGCCCGCGGGCATCACCGTGACCGGGAGGTTGGTGACGTAGCCCTTCAACCCGACCAACGAGCGGGCACGCTCGAGGCTCGCCTCATCGAGACTGCGGTCTTTGCCGTCGACTTTCACGAACCGGGTGGCCTTGACCGGTTTGCTTCCGTCGATCACCGCTCTCGCGCGGGCTTCCTGCGCGGCGAGGGTCCGCTGATCGCGGCGGGCACGACGGCTGGAGTACTGCCACACCGCCCGCCACGCCGCCGGATGCGAGGTGGGGTCCCACACCGGCTCGACCCGCAGCTTCGGGTCGTTGACGACACTGCGAGCATGCCGCGGGGTGACGGTGTCGATGATCTGCCCGTCGGCGAAAACATCACCGTTCCAATGGAAATGGGACGCGAGATCAGCGGGGGCCGTCACACTGCGCGAGCCCACGATGAGGGCGTGTCAAATGGTCTGTGTAAGTCCTCCTCACGGAAGGATGACAGGGCATGACGAACACGGTGGAGCGGGAGCCTGAGGCAGCGGCTGAAGGCCTGTCGCATCAGTTGCGGTCCGCGGAGACGACAGCGGATGTCGCGGCGGCGTTGAAGGCGTCGGGCGCGGTCGACGGCCT
>NZ_BAABFR010000170.1:0-6982 GCF_039541155.1 Tsukamurella soli | reverse complement strand
CCTTGGCTCACAGAACGACATGGCTACGATCCGACTTGCCACCACCGCGCCCAGGGCGACCGCGACGACGACGCCCGCGCCAAGTACCGTGCGCGCCCGGCCGCTGCCGATGGTCCGGCGCCCGCCACGGGCCGACGGCGCCGGGGCTGGCTCCGCCGGCGCAGCCTCGGGCTCGGACTCGCGGGTGAGGTCGACGGTGTCGGGCTCGGCGTACGCTTCCCGACCCGGGTGGGGGCCCGCATCGGGATCGCGGTGACCGTCGTCCACCGCGCCCGGCTCGTCGCCGCGCTCGCCGGGGTCCTGGGACGCACCGTCGGAGACTCCCGCGGATGCGTCGGGCGAGGCGGCCTCGGCCGTCTCGGAACCGTCGCCGGGGACGTCGTCGTCATCGGGCTCAGTCAGGTCAACCATCGTCCCCCATCATGCCTGGTGTGGCCCCGACTCGCGCCCAACCGGGTCGGAAACCGGGTCGAGCGGACACGTAGGGTTGTGCCCGTGATCGACGTCAAGCTCCTCCGCGAAGAACCCGACCGCGTCCGCGCGTCGCAGCGAGCCCGGGGCGAGGACCCCGACCTCGTCGACGCCGTGCTCGCGGCCGACGCCGAGCGCCGGGCCGCCGTCCTGTCGGCCGACACGCTGCGCGCTGAGCAGAAGGCCGCCTCGAAGTCCGTCGGGCAGGCGTCGAAGGAGGAGCGGCCGGCGCTGCTCGCGGCCGCGCAGGAGCTGAGCGGCCGGGTCAAGGAGGCCGAGGCTGCGCAGACGGCGGCCGACACCGCGTTCGACGAGGTCGCGCGCAGGCTCTCGAACGTCGTCGAGGACGGCGTGCCCGCGGGTGGCGAGGACGACTTCGTGGAGCTCGAGCGCGTCGGCGAGATCCCCGACATCCCCGAGCCCAAGGACCACCTCGAGCTCGGTGAGAAGCTGGGGCTGCTGGACATGGACCGCGGCGTCAAGGTGTCGGGTTCGCGGTTCTACTTCCTCACCGGCTACGGCGCGCTGTTCCAGATGGCGCTCTTGCAGCTGGCGGTGCAGAAGGCGGTCGCCAACGGGTTCACGCTGATGGTCCCGCCCGTGCTGGTGCGGCCCGAGGTGATGGGCGGCACGGGTTTCCTGGGTGCGCACGCCGACGAGATCTACCGCCTCGAGGCGGACGACCTCTACCTCGTGGGCACCTCGGAGGTACCGCTGGCCGGCTACCACATGAACGAGATCATCGATCTGGGCGACGGTGCCAAGCGGTACGCCGCGCAGTCGACCTGTTTCCGGCGCGAGGCCGGCTCGTACGGTAGGGACACCCGCGGGATCATCCGGGTGCACCAGTTCGACAAGATCGAGATGTTCGTCTACTGCCGTCCCGAGGACGCCGCCGACGAGCACAAGCGACTGCTGGGCTGGGAGCGGGAGATGCTCGCCGCGATCGAGGTGCCCTACCGGGTGATCGACATCGCCGGCGGCGACCTCGGCTCGTCGGCCGCGCGCAAGTACGACTGCGAGGGCTGGGTACCGTCGCAGGGCCGCTACCGCGAGCTGACGTCGACGTCCAACTGCACCACGTTCCAGGCCCGCCGCCTGGGCATCCGGTATCGCGACGCCGACGGCCGCCCCCAGATCGCCGCGACGCTCAACGGCACCCTCGCCACCACGCGCTGGCTGGTGTCGATCTGGGAGAACCATCAGCAGCCCGACGGCTCGATCCGCGTCCCCGCGGCCCTGCAGCCGTTCCTCGGAACCGACGTCATCGCGCCGAAGTAGGTTCGCCCTCGGTCCGGCGTCGACTACCTCCGCGGAGCTACCCTGACACCGCCGCGAACCCGGATATAGCGATCGCGGCGCTGGTGGGGTCGATCTCCGGCGCCGCCCGCGCTACGTCGCCAGCCTGCTCGCCCGCAGTGGGTGCCCGCTCGAGGTGAGGCACCGCCCCGTCGGCAGGTCCCACTGCCAGCCGTGCAGGTTGCACGTCAGCTTCTCGCCCTCGACCACGCCGAACTTCGAGAGGTCGGCCTTGAGGTGCGGGCATCGTCGCTGCACCTCCCAGCCGTCCAACTCGCAGGACGCGGTGTCGTCGTGCGCCTCGGAGAACCAGCCGTCGGCGTACGCGATGCGCTCGTCGGTGAGGCACTTGAAGAAGGTGTAGAGGAACTCGTTGTAGCCGCCGATCCGCCAGGTGGTGAACCGCGTCGACAGGAAGATGGTGTTCACCCAGTCGGGCTCGTCGTCGCGCAGCACCGTCCGGACCAGTTCGGGCGCGATCCGGAAGCCGTACCGGTACTTCCCGTCGTCGCCCTTGGGCTCGCGGACGACTCGATTGGGGAAGTCCAGGACCACCGTCTCGGAACCCATCTCCAGCCCGACGGCGTACCCGATGCCATCGCAGATCAGGTCGGACCCGGCCATGATCGGTTCGAACTTCGCCCGCAGCGCGCCGATCAGCGGCACACCGTCGTCGGCCGCCCAGGTCGCCTTCTCCGCGGTCAGCACCGGCGCCTGCCGCTCGGCGAAGGCGTCGAGGTAGGCGGTCTTCTCGGTGAAGATCCGCATCACCTCGTCCTCGGGGACGGGATGGGTGAGCGAGAGCATCTCGGTCCCGCGGAAGTCGCCGACGGTGCCGGGGATGAACAGCAGGCCCTGACCGGGCCGCTCACTCCCGTTGCCCGCCTTCTTCATCTCCTCGAGGAAGGTGATCTGGTCGGGGAAGATGTTGGACAGGTCCCCGCCGACGTGCTCGGCATCGATCCGGCCCTCGTCGTTGAGGTACCGCAGCTCGGGGTCCAGGAAGGCGGGCGGGCCGGCCGAGGGCACGACCCAGGTGGCCCCCACCTGGTCGACGTAGCTGCGCGCGCGGTCCATGCCGCGCTGCCGCTTCTGCTCGGCGAACCGCTTCTTGGAGCCGCGCGGCATGTCGTAGACCATCGGGTACCAGATCGCGCCCGAGTACTGCAGCAGGTGCACGTCGATATCGCCGAACTGCTCGCCCAGCACGTCCATGTCCACGGGGCGGGCGTCGTTCATGTTGAACAGCGTGGTCTCACCGTCGGAGACGACCAGGCCGGAGTCGCCGATCGGCCCGTCTGCGGGCGCGCGGAGGGCGATGATCATCACGTCGAGATCGCCCTTGGGGCCGCTGACGGTGTGCTTGACGGAGTCCTGCGTCTCGAAGAACTTCGTGAAGCCGAGGCGCTCCAGCTCGCGCCGCAGGTCCGGGACCGGGTAGTCCGGCAGGAGGACGGTGGCGTCCTTGCTGACGTTCTCGAGCAGGTTGCGCTCGTCGAAGTGGTCCCGGTGCAGGTGGGAGACGTACAGGTAGTCGACGTCGCCGAGCGCCTTCCAGTCCAGCTGCGTGTTGTCCGGGAACGGGAACCAGGAGCCGAAGTACGCGGGGTTGACCCACGGGTCGCACAGGATGGTGCCCGCGGCGGTGGTGATGTGGAAACCCGCGTGACCAACGCTGGTGACCTGCACGGTGGAGCCTTTCGTCGCTGTCTGAGCCGCCGGGTGCTGCGCACCCGGACCGTCACCAGGGTAATAGCCCGGCGCCCACCCCCGCTCCGCCCGCCGCGGCTACGCTTGCGGCGTGGAACCCGTCTACGGCACCGTCCTCGAGATCGCCCGCGGCATGTGGGCCTTTCAAGGCATCCGCTTCACCGAGGTCGACTTCCAGAAGTTCCCGCGCACCGGCGGCGCCGTGGTGGCCATCAATCACACCGGTTACCTGGACTTCCCGTTCGCCGGCAAGCCTGCGTTCGCGGCCGGTCGCCGGAAGGTGCGGTTCATGGCCAAGAAGGAGGTCTTCGACAATTCCACGTCGGGGCCGATCATGCGCGCGCTGAAGCACATCCCCGTCGACCGCGATGCCGGTGCCGGTGCGTACCAGGCTGCCGTCGACGCTCTGAAGTCCGGCGAGCTGGTGGGCGTGTACCCCGAGGCCACCCACAGTCGCAGCTTCGAACTCAAGTCGTTCAAGTCTGGGGCGGCGCGGATGGCCGTCGAGGCGCAGGTCCCGATCGTCCCCGTCGTGGTCTGGGGCGCGCAGCAGATCTGGACCAAGGGGTTGCCGAAGAGGCTGGGCCGCAACAAGTTCCGGATCATCATCGGCGTGTGCGACCCGATCCAGCCGGTGGGCGCCCCCGATGCCCTGACTGCGACCCTCAAGGCCGAGATGCAGCAGATGCTGCTCAAGCTTCAGGACCTGTACGGCACGCATCCGCAGGGCGAGCCCTGGGTGCCCGCCCGGCTCGGGGGCAGCGCGCCGACCCTCGAGCAGGCCGAGGCCCTCGACGCCGCCGATCTCGAGGAGCGCCGTCGGCGCCGCTCGGAGCCTGGTGGCTGAGTCCCAGCGGTCCGGCGGCCGGCGCCCGGGCGGTGTCGTGCCCGGCGCCGCTGAACTGGGTGCCCGCCCGGCGGTGATCGCCAGCGATGTCGACGGCACCCTCGTGGGCCCCGACGAGCTGCTGTCCGCCCGGACCCGCGCGGCCCTGAAGCTGATCACCGACACCGGCACCCGGTTCGTGCTCGCCACGGGCCGGCCCCCGCGTGCCGTCGAGCCGATCGCCGACCAGCTGGACTTCGCCCCCCTCGCCGTGTGTGCCAACGGGGCCGTGCTCTTCGACACCGACTCCGGCGAGATCGTCGCCGCGCATCTGCTGCAGCCCGAGCTGCTGGCGGCGATCGCCGATCTGGTCCGCGAGTATCTGCCCGGGGCCGGCTTCGCCGTCGAGCGGGTGTCCACCGGCGCGCACGACGCCGCGACGCCCCGCTTCGTCGCCTCCACCGGCTATCAGCACGCCTGGCTGGAGCCGGACACCGCCACCGTCGGCGACGCCGAGGTGCTGGCCCTGCCCGCCGTCAAGCTGCTCGTGCGCAACCCGGGGCTGACGTCCGACGTGATGCACGAGCGGATCGCGCCACACCTGCACGGGATCGCCGACGTGACCTATGCCACCAACAACGGGCTCATCGAGTTCCACGTGCCGGGCGTCACCAAGGCCACCGGCGTGGCGGCGGCCATCACGCACCTGGGCGTCCCGGCAGGCGCCGACGGTGGCGTGCGCGTCGCGGCCTTCGGCGACATGCCCAACGACGTCGCGATGCTGCGCTGGGCCGCTCTGGGCGTCGCGGTCGCCAACGCGCACCCGCTCGCCCGCGCGGCCGCCGATCTAGGTACCGCCGCGAACGTCGACGACGGGGTCGCGGCGGTCGTCGAACGCTGGCTCTGACAGGGCCTTCCGAAGCCTGCGCGGGCCCGGCTCGGCCTCCCCGACCCTGTGACATCTTGTTACCTGTGTGACTTTTGTCAACTGTTCATGTTTACTAGAGTCACAACAGTCACACGGGTAACGTAATTTGCCTGTGTGGTGCTCGTCCTGGGACACCCGGAGCCTCAGAGCAGTCGGGTTCCTGACCGACGACCGATTGGAGACAGCCAATGCCCGTGTGGATCGACGGAGGACCCCGTCGCTCGCGGCGCCGGCGGGCCACCCGCGCCGCGGTGGTCGCCGCAGCGCCCGTGCTGATCATCGGCGGCGTACTGCTGAGCTCAGGCACCTCGGCGCAGCCCACCCAGACCGCCGACGGTATCCCGGGCCCGGAGGGCGGTAACGGCCGCGGAATGAGCCAGTTGGGCGCGCTCGCCTACGCGAAGGAGGGCTGGACCGCCGATCAGATCCTTGCCCACTACTACGACGGCACCGTGATGGGAAGGGTAGACACCGGCCTACCGGTGACTGTGCGGCTCACAGCGCAGCACCGGGTCGATGTCTACGCGGCGGCCGGCGAGGTGGTCGGTGGGCGGACGCTCGCCCCCGGCCAGGCGGTGAGCATCGACGGGACCACTGCAACCGTGACCAACGGTTGCGGTGGCCCCGTCGTCGCCTCGTTCCCCGCCCCCAACGCCACCGTCAGCCCCCTCAGCAACGCGCAGTCGCTGCCTGCCAATGAGATCCTCCACTTCTGTGGAAGCAATCTCGGTTATCGCGGCAGCCTGACCGCCAAGGACGGCAACGTGTACAACATCGTCGGGATCGAGGACTACGTGCGCGGCGTGGTGCCCTCCGAGACCTCCCCCGACTGGGCCGATCAGGGCGGATACGAAGCGCTCCGTGCGCAGGCCATCGCCGCGCGGTCGTTCGCGTTGGTCAGCCAGGTCGAACGCGGCGACGACTTCGTCGACACGCAGTCGACCCAGGTGTACGGGGGCTACAGCAAGGAGGACCCGCGCACGGATCAGGCCGTGGCGAGCACCGCCGGGCTGGTCATGTCCCGGGGCGGCAAGGTGTACGAGACCGAGTTCGGCGCATCGCGCGCGGACGATCCGCAGGTCAGCGACGTGCCGGCCACCCGGCCGGGCGTGGTGGTCGCCGACCCGGTCGCCGCGACGACGGTGCCCTCGGCCGGCGGGATGGTCACCGCCGTGCCGCAGGCGACCGCGCCGCAGGTGAACCTGACCAACCCGGTCCCCACGGCACCGAACGCCGCGCAGGTCGCGCCCCAGGCGGGCGGTTCCGGCGGTGGCATGGTCGCCCAGGTGCCGGTCATGACGCAGCAGCCGGCGATGACGCCCCAGGAGGCCGCGACCACCGCGGGCGCCGCGGTCGCGCAGGCGTACCAGGGAGCCGGTGGTGAGGGTGGCAAGCTCGGCAAGGCGACCGGCACGCCGGTCATGCTGCCCGGCGGCGCCGCGTACCTGCAGCCGTACGACAACGGCACGATCTTCTGGACGCCCGCAGCGGGCGCGCAGGTGGTCCCGTCCGGTGTCGCCGCGCCTGCCACACTGATGAACTGGGCCGCGACGTTCGTCGCCGGCGGCAAGCCGCAGCTCCCGAACCTGCCGCTGCTCAACCTCATCCCCGGCTGGGGTTCGCTGCTCGGTCTGCCCAACTCCGGCGAGCCCGACAACGGCACCACGCCGGCCCTCGGTGCCCCGTCCAAGCCGGCGCCGCCGAGCGGCGCGGCCGCCCCGCACGGTGCGCCCACCCCCGGACAGCAG
>NZ_BAABFR010000169.1:0-7036 GCF_039541155.1 Tsukamurella soli | reverse complement strand
CCCGCCGACCGCTCCCACGCCGGCGCCCACGAGCTGCGGCGCGGCGCGACCGGGGACGCGGCTCTGCGGGCGGATCGAGTCGATGGGCCGGCCGTCCTTGGTCTCGGGCGGCAGCGCGATCTCGCCGAGGCCGATCCGATGCTGGATGCGGCGCATCCAGTGCGGCGCCCACCAGCAGTCGTCGCCGAGCATCTTCATGACGGCGGGCACCAGCACCATGCGGACGACGGTGGCGTCCAGGATCAGCGCCGCGATCAGGCCGAACGCGACGTACTTCATCATCACCAGCTCGGATGTCGCGAAGGCGGCGGTCACCACGATCAGGATCAGCGCCGCGGCGGTGATGATCCGGCCGGTGTTGGCCGTACCGGCACGGATACACACCGGCGTCGTCGCGCCGGTCGCGCGTTCCTCGATCATCCGGGATATCAGGAACACCTCGTAGTCGGTACTCAGGCCGAACACGACCGCGATGATCAACACCAGCACCGGTGCCATCAGCGGGCCGCCGGTGAAGTTGAAGACGGAACCGCCGTGACCCTCGACGAACATCCAGGTGAGGAAGCCCAGCGTCGACGCCAGCGTCAGCGCCGACATCAGCACCGCCTTGATGGGCAGGATCAGCGACCCGAACGCGAGGAACATCAGCACCGTGGTCACCACCACCAGCATCAGCATCAGCCACGGCAGGACGTCGAGCATCGACTCGATCGAGTCGTACTGCAGCACCGGCGTGCCGCCCACGATGAAGTAGCGGTAGCCGGGCTTGGCGCCCGGCACCTGGAGGCCGCGCAGCCACGTGACCGCCTCGCCGACGGCCTTCGAGTCGTTCGGGTCCTGCAGGGTGGCCTGGTACATCTGGATCGTGACCGGGTGGCCCTTGTACAGCAGGGGCGGGGTCTTCGGGTCGACCGAGGAGTTGACCGTCGAGGTCGCGTTACCCGAGGCGACGAACTTGCCGGTGAAGCCGGGGATCTTGTTCGCCTCGTCGATGACGCCGTTGATCTGATCGTCGGTCGCGTTCATGAACACGATCTGGATCGGCTGCCCGGTGAGCGTGGGGAACAGCTCCTGGAACTTGTCCTGCGCCTGCCGCGTGGTGTTGGTGGGCGGCAGGTACTCCTGCGAGATGCCGCCGAAGGCGAGCTTGGTGATAGGCGTGACCAGGGCCAACATCAGGACGATGACGATGCCCGCGGCCACGGCCGGCCGCTTCATCACGGCATCGGTGACGCGGCCCCAGAGGCCGCGCTCGACCTCCTCCTTGGTCTTGGTCTTGGTCGCGCTGTGCGCCCACCCCTTGACCCGCTCGCCGCCGATGCCACGCCGCGCGAGCAGGCCGAGGAACCAGCCGAGGCTCAGGGAGTCGACCCGGGGGCCCAGCACCGCGAGCATCGCGGGCAGCATCGTCAGCGACAGCAGCGCGGACATCAGCACGCCCAGGAGCGCGCCCGTGGCCATCGAGGTGAGCAGGCCCAGAGGGGCGATGTACAGGCAGAGCAGAGCGCCGATGATCAGCATCGAGGACATGATCACGGTGCGGCCGGCCGTCATGACCGTGCGTCTGACCGCCGTGGGTGTGTCGTACCCCTCGGCTAATTCCTCCCGGAATCTGGACACGATGAACAGGCCGTAGTCGATCGCGATACCGAGGCCGATCAGCTCGATGATCGGGCCGACGAAGAAGTTGACGTCGGTGACGAAGGTGAGTGCGTACACGATCGCCGACGACGCGCCGATCGACATCACGCCGATGATGACGGGCAGCGCCGCGGCGATCACCCCGCCGAACACGAAGAACAGCACGATCGCGACCAGCGGCAAGGCGATCAGACTGGCGCGCGCCGAATCCCTCGCTACGCCCTCGGTCACCGCGCTGGTGACGGGCACCAGGCCCGCGAAGTGCGCCGTGAAGTCCTTCGACTGCAGGTCGCTCGCGAGCCCGTCGCGGATGTCGTCCCAGTCCTTACCGCGCTGGGTGTCGTCGTTCGACAGCATCGACAGGGACAGGAAGCCCCACGAGGTGCCGTCGGCCTCGGTCTTGGTCAGGCTGGCGCCGACGGTGGCGTACGAGATGAACTTCGCGTCGTCCAGTTTGGGGGTCTTGCCCTTGGCGCCGTACTGGGCGGCGATCTTCGCCGTGTCGGCCTTGACCTCGTCGACGATGGCCGGGTCGGTGACGCTCTTGCCCTTGTCCGCCTGGATCAACACGAGGATGTCGGACGCCGACGTGCGCCCGTTGGCGGAGTCGGTCAGATTGGCGACCGCCACCGACTGGCTGCCCTCGTCGTACAGACCGGACATCTTGGTCGCCTTGCCCAGGCTGAAGTAGCCCCACACACCGGACACGGCGACCACGACGACGAGCACCGCGATCAAGGTGAACCGGAACCGGTAGGTGAACCGGCCTATCGCTGCGAACAAACGAACATTCCTTTCGACATGAGCCCACGACACGGGCCGCGGGAGGTGGGCCCTATTGCGTCCGACTCGAAAGTAGCGAAGACAGCGGACGGAACGGCTGAAGCCAGGCACCCTGGTCGGGAAGAGAGTCCAGGGACACCCGCGGAAGCGGCTCCCGGAACACCCCGGGGATGTCCTCGAGGTCGGTGAAGCCGAGCACGGTGGACGACACAGCCCAGCTCGCGTGCTCCCGGAATCCGATCACCCGGACGGGGACGCCCTCGGCTGCGATGGCCTCGAGCGGCTCGCGGAACGCCTGGCCGTCGGCCGAGGCGACGAGCACGCCGGCCAGGCCGGGCGTGTACTGCCGGAGCGCGATGTGATCCAGCATGTCCTGATCGACATCGCTGTCCTCGTCGATCTTCGGCTTCGCGAAGACGGCGTAGCCGACGTTCCGCAGCGCCTCGACCCAGGGGCGCACCACATCGGCGCTGCCGGGCGCGATGTTGGTGAAGACGGTGGCCTCGGGCTCGACCTCGTGGCCGGTCTCGAGCGAGATGTCGGCGGATATGCCGAGCAGCCAGCGGCCGAGCGCGTCGAATCGTGGCCGGTAGGCAGCGGTGGGACGGCCGCCGAGGATCGCTCCCAGCCCCATGTCGAGGTTGGGTGCGTCCCACACCAGAAGAACCCGTTTCCGGGCCTCCTCGGTGTGCGAGGACTCGGTCTCGGGCATCCCTGCCACCTTCATCCCTGCCGCCTCTCCCATACGAACTCGTGGATCTCCCGGCCCACCTGCTCGGCCTTACCCTGGAACTTGGTGACGGGTCGGTCCACGCTGACGGGTACGTCTGCATCGGCGAGGTCTTCGGGCAGTAGCAACCGGCGCAAGGCCGGTTCGCCGTCGCCCACCGCGCCGATCCATTCCGCATAGTCTGCATGATCGGTGGCGACGTGCACTATCCCGCCAGGTCGCAGACGGCTTGCGAGCAGCGCGAACATGCGGGGCTGCAGCAGTCGGCGCTTGTGGTGGCGGGCCTTGGGCCACGGGTCGGGGAAGTACACGCGGACCCCCGTGAGGCTGCCGGGGGCGATCATGTCCTCGAGCACGGCGACCCCGTCGCCGCGCACGACACGTACGTTGTCGAGCCCCGCCCGCTGCACGCCGCCGAGCGTCTGCGCGATGCCGGGCACGTACACCTCGACGGCGATCACGTCGACGTCCGGCTCCGCGGCCGCCATCGCCACCGTCGACGTGCCGGTCCCCGAGCCGATCTCGACGACCAGCGGCGCGGTCCGCCCGAACCACTGCGCGGCGTCCAGCGGTTCGGCCGGTGTGGGGAAGGGGGCGGCGGGGCCCAGCGGGTCGGCGGCGCTGACGGTGTCGGCGGGGTCGAACGGCTGCGCCGGGGCGATGTCGCGGCCGATGCGCGGCCACATCTCGTCCCACCAGCGCTGCTGTGCGGGCGTGAGTGCCCCGCGCCGCGACCGGAAGCTCGTCACCCGGGGGTACAGCCTCCGGTGCTGCGCGCGCGGATCGCGCGAGTCGTCCCGCCGGGGCTGCTCGAATGTGTTGGACACGGTCACCATCGTCCCGCATCTGTTAAAAAAGTGACAATTGCGCCTGATGTTGTTACCGCACAGTGATGGTAAGGCGTCCTTCGCCTAGCATGTTGCGCATGACCGGACGTACCGTTCGCTACGGCGAAGCCTCCGCTGCCAGCGCTCCCGCTCGTATCGCCGCCCGCACCCCCGTCCGCGTCGCTGTCGTCGCGCTCGCGGGCATGCTGGTGTTGCTGGCGGGCTGCTCCTCGGGCGGGTCCGGTGGCTCCGGCGCGTCGGCCGCCCCGAAGGGCCCGCTGCCGAGTGCCGCCACGCTGCAGGCCGAGGCCACCGCGGCCACCAAGAACCTGCACGACGTGGACGTCGACCTCGAGGTCGACGGCACCGTCCCCAACCTGCCCGTCAAGAGCATCACCGGCTACATCACCAACCAGCCCGTGGTCGCCGCGCAGGGAAACGCCGACGTCACGGTGTTCGGTAGCGAGGTGCAGGCCAGATTCGTCGTCCAGGACGGCATCCTCTGGGCGCGGATGAGCGGCGACAAGTATTCCGACATGGGCAAGGCGGCCGACACCTACGATCCGTCGATCATCCTGGACCCCGACCGCGGACTCGGGAACATCGTTGCGAAGATCCGCGACGCCAAGGTCGAAGGGCGCGAGAACATCGACGGTATCGACACGGTCCGCATGAGCGGCATCGTGCCTGGTCCGGTGATCGGCGTGCTCGCGCCGAAGTCGCACCTCGGTGACCTACCCACCACGTTCTGGGTGCAGGAGGCCGCGCCGCACAACCTGGTCAGCGCGCATGTGGCGGTAGGGACCGCCACGATCTCGATCGACCTGTCCCAGTGGGGCGTCAAGCAGACCATCACCAAGCCGGGGAGCTGACCGTGGCGTTCGCGTCCCGCCGCGGAATCGCGATCGGCGCCGGCGGCCTGGCGGTGCTGCTCGGCGCGCTGGACACCTACGTCGTGGTGTCGGTGATGAACGACATCATGAAGAGCGTCGACATCCCGATCAATCAGCTGCAGCGGGTGACGCCGATCGTCACGTGCTATCTGCTGGGCTACATCGCGGCGATGCCGCTGCTCGGACGGCTGTCCGATCGGCTCGGGCGGCGCCTGGTGCTGCAGCTCAGCCTGCTGCTGTTCGCCGCCGGGTCGGTGGTGACCGCCCTCTCGGACACCGTCCCCACCATCGTGGTCGGCCGCATCGTCCAGGGTGTCGCCAGCGGCGCGCTGCTGCCCGTCACCCTCGCGCTGGCCGCCGACCTGTGGTCGCAGCGCCGCCGCGCCGCGGTGCTGGGCTGGGTGGGCGCCGCGCAGGAGCTGGGCAGTGTGCTCGGCCCTGTGGTCGGCGTGACGGTCGTGCAGGTCGTGCAGGCGCACGTCTCCGCGGTCGCTCCGGAGAACGCCTGGCGTGTCGTCTTCTGGGCCAACGTGCCGCTCGCCGTGATCGCCGGTCTGCTGATCCAGTTCTCGGTGCCCAAGGCGCCCGCGGCCGCGCGCCAGCGCGTCGACCTGGTGGGCGGCGTGCTGCTGGCAGTCACCCTCGCGCTGGCCGTGATCGGCCTCTACAACCCCGAGCCCGACGGCGTGCAGATCCTCCCGCCGCACGGCGGGTGGATCCTGCTCGGCGCGGTCATCGCGCTGCTCGCGTTCGTCGCCTGGGAGCGGCGCGCGAAGACCCGGCTGATCGACCCCGCAGGTATGCGGGTGCTGCCCTTCCTCGCGTCCTGCGCTGCGTCGGTCACGGCCGGCGCAGCGCTGATGGTGACCCTGGTAGACGTCGAGCTGCTGGCCCAGGGCGTGCTCGGTAAGGACGCCCGCGACGCGGTGTTCCTGCTGGTCCGCTTCCTGATCGCGCTGCCGATCGGCGCCGTGATCGGGGGCTTCGTCGCGGCTCGCGTGGGTGACCGCGCGGTCGCGGTGGTGGGGCTGCTGGTCGCCGCCGCCGGCTACGTGCTGATCTCCGACTGGCCGACCGACGTCCTGGCCGCGCAGCACCGGCTCGGCCCCCTGCACCTGCCCGTGATCGACACCGACCTCGCGATCGCGGGCCTCGGCCTGGGGCTCGTGATCGGGCCGCTGTCGTCTGCGGCCCTGCGTGCGGTGCCCGTCGCGCAGGCCGGGATCGCGTCCGCGCTGCTCGTCGTGGCGCGGATGACGGGGATGCTGGTCGGCGTCGCGGCGCTCACCGCGTTCGGGCTGTACCGGTTCGACAAGATCATGAACCACATGCCGTCGGCGCCCGACAACGCCTCGTTCGCCGAGCGGCTCGCGCTGATCTCACAGCAGACCAAACAGGCCTTCAGCGAGATGTACGGCGACATCTTCCTGATCACGGCCATCGTCTGCCTGGTCGGGGCGTTGTTCGCGTTGTTCATCGCGGGCCGGCACCAATCAGACGAAACACCCCTGGAGGACACGCTCGCCCCGCTACCGTCGGAGGGCCTCGAGGCGCCCGAACGCGCCTGACACACGAGGGACTCCGGGGGGAGTACGGATGACGGGGATTCGGGGGGAGTTCGCGCCGCGGTGCGGCCCGCAGCTGGTGCGCATCCTGGGGCGCGACGGTGTCGGGAAGGCCACGCTCGCCCGCGCACTCGAGCGCTGGCACGCCGACGGTGACCTGGGGCCCGACGGGCCTGAGGCGCCGAAGGTGGTCGGCGGCGCACCCGCGGACACAGCGGTCTACGTCTTCGCGGGTGAGCCCCGCGCCACCGACGCCGCCGCGATCGGCCGCCTGCGGGCGGAGCCGGTGCCGCTGGTCGTCGTATGGGCGAAGGCGGACGCCGCCGGTTCGTGGCGAGTCGCGGACGCGTGGGCGCGGGAATGGGCGGCGGAGCTGGGGCTATCGGTCACCCCGGTGATGGCGCTGCTCGGCCTCGTCGACTTCTCAGCCGCGGACCACCGGCTGCTGCGTGCGATAGCGGCGTCGCCACTGGCCGTGCCGGAATCGGTGGCTGAGGCGGCCGCGGCCCTGGGCCCGCTCGAGGCCGCGGAGCTGCCCGCGGCGCTGGGCGGCTACGGGAAGTCGGATCGTAGCCATGTCGTTCTGTGGGCCAAGAA
>NZ_BAABFR010000168.1:0-7091 GCF_039541155.1 Tsukamurella soli | reverse complement strand
AGATGCACTTCACGCCGACCTACTCGTCCTGGATCAACCAAGTCGAACGGCTCTTCGCGGAAGTCACCCGCGAGCTACTGCAACGCGCCGACCATCGCAGCGTGCAAGCCCTCGAGAACGACCTCCGAGGCTGGGTCAGCGCGTGGAACGACAACCCGAAACCCTTCATCTGGACCAAGACCGCCGAAGACATTCTCGCCTCCATCGCCAGATACCTGAAACGAATTAACGGCGCAGAACACTAGAGCCCGTAGCGGGCCCGTAGCCGCTGCCAGCGGCTGCGCCGGGGCGCGGGAAACGGGATCTTCGGGAGCGGTCCGGGGTCGTCGACGAGGCCGTCGGCGAAGTCGCGCATCTGTTGCGGGACGTTCTCATGCATCTGCTCGAGTGCGAACACGGCCACGTTTGTGGCGAGCCGGCGGTCTTCCAGGCTGAACCGCGGATCGGTGAATTCCTTGCGTGTGTCGGTCATGAGCGTCTCCCCTCCGCCGAGTGCCTTCCCGATCCTAGGTCGACCCCGGCAACGTCGCCGCCGATATCAGCGCGGGCGCACAGTACGGCTACCTGCTCGTCTGGGTTCTGGTGGTGGCGAGCGCGATGGTGGTGCTGATCCAGTACCAATCGGCGAAGCTGGGGTTGGTCTCCGGCCGCTCGTTGCCGCAGGTGCTCGGCGAGAGGTTGCCGCAACGAGCGCGGGTGGCGTTCTGGGGTCAGGCCGAGATAGTCGCCGCTGCAACGGATATCGCGGAGGTGATCGGTGGTGCGATCGCGCTGCAGCTGTTGTTCGGGCTGCCGCTGGTGCTGGGCGGCGTGATCGTCGGTATCGCGTCCCTGCTACTGCTCGTCGTGCAGGGGCGGCGACAACGGCGGTTCGAGGAGATCATCATGGCCCTGACCGGCACGGCGCACCGGTCGACGACGACCGGGTGCGACGACTGGTCCGCGTGACGAAGACCGATGTGCTGATCGCCCTGGCGATCGGGGGAACCGTGAACATCGCGTTGCTCGTGCTGCCGCGAACAGCCTCCGCGGCCGCGCGGGGACCGACACCATCGAGGGCGCCCACGCCGCGGTCCGGGACTCGCTGGGACCGCTGGTGGCGAGGGTGTCCGCGGCGGGGCTGCTCGCGTCCGGACTCGCGTCCACGTCGGTGGGTTCGTACGCCGGGTCCTCGATCATGGCCGGGCTGCTACATCGCCGGATCCCGAAGCTGGTGCGGCGCGGCGTGACTCTGGTGCCCGCCCTGATCGTTCTCGGCTCGGGCGTGGAACCCACCGCGGCGTTGGTCATGTCGCAGGTCGTGCTCAGCTTCGGGATCCCGTTCGCGCTGATCCCGCTGCGGCGGTTCACGTCCGACCGCGGGCTGATGGGCGAGTATGCCGACGGTGCCCCGCTGCGGCTCACCTCCGCCGTCTTCACGGCATCATGTGTTGTTGCGCGTCGCGGTATCGCAGCGATCGGCGACGGCGCGGACGGCCCGCGCGAACGTCTCGCCGTGAGTCAGCGGTACATAATGCCCGGCACCGGGGACGATCTGGAGCGCACCGTCGCGGCTGGCGGCCAGGAACCGCCGCTCGCCGAGCCGGAACGCGTCGTGGCCTCCGTTGAGAAACAGGACATGCCCGGGGTACGCGCCGAGATCGTCGATCGAGTCGATATCGGCCGCTGCGTCCATCACTTCCGGGATCACTTCGGACGCGATGCCGGCGGCGATTGTGGGCTTGGCGATCTCGTCGGGCAGAGACCGGCGTAAGGCGTTCGCGCTGATCCCGGCGCCCCGGTCGGGAAGTCTGGACAACGCACCGTGTCCGAGACGGAATATCCCGCGGAGCCACATGTTCGGGACGAGGGTACACCCTGAGGCGACGACGGCCGCCACCCGATCAGGGTTGCGCGCAGCCGTCGCGATGGCGATGGAGCCGCCGAGCGAATGCCCCACGACGACGGCGTGCCCACCCACCTCGTCGATCGCCTCCACGATCGCATCCACCGCACCCGCGGCGGAGAAGGCCTCGCCGCGGCGACGTCCGTGCCCGGGCAGATCCGGCGTCGCGGCGCGACGACCGTGCGACAGCCGGATCTGTTGGGTCCAGCACCCACCCGACAGCCGGATACCGTGGACGAACACCACGGGGGACCACTTCGTTCATGCGCTACCTCCTGCAAGTACAACGGACAGTTGCACAGTGTCTGGCACGCTGAGGGCGCACATGCAACGCGGCGTTGCAGGTATGATCTCGTCATGTACCGGACCGCATCCCGGCCGCGTAGGACGGACGCAATCTTCGCGGCTACTCTGGACATCCTGGCCGAGCGCGGATACGACGCATTGACGGTCGAAGCAGTAGCCGCCCGTGCCGGAGTGAATAAGACGACCATCTACCGGACCTGGGCGACCAAGGACCAGGTCCTTGCCGATGCCCTGCTCGAATCTCCTTCCCTGGCCTACGAGGTGCCCGATTCCGGATGCCTCCGCGACGATTTGATGGGGGTGGCAGGGCAGATCGCCGGCCTGCTCGCCGACCAGTCGACACGTCGCATCATCGGGGCGATGATCGGGTCGCTGCCGGACCGACCGGCGACAGCAGCCGCGACGTCGTCATTCTTCGTCGATCGGCTTGCGCGCGAACAGATCATCTTTCAGCGGGCCCGGGAGCGTGGAGAACTCACCGACGCCGCCGACCCCGACATGATCATGAATCTGCTCGCCGGCAACCTGTGGTTCCATGCGCTCATCCACTCGAGGAAGGTAGACGACACATATATCGAACGCCTCGTCGACACGATTCTTCACGGTGTGATCGGACCCGAGGCAGGGGGATAGCGGCTCCGGATCAGCCGCGCCGCGGCGTGATGCGCGTCCACGCGCCTAGGTTGACCACGTCACCGTCGGACACCGGCCGGGCGTGTTCGCGGGCAGTGCGGAGTCGCCCACGACGGTGCCGTTGGCCGATCCGAGATCCACCACGGACCAGCCGCCGTCGTCCGGCCCACCGTCGCCCACGACGGTGTCGAAGTATCCGCGGTCGGCGGACACCGTCGCGACCCATGACTCCGTCCACGCCGGAGATCCCTGCGCGGCAGGGGGTTCCGCCGCGGCCCGCCCCGTGATGATGGCGGGCGCAGGGGTCACGAGTTGCAGCCGGTCGTGTCCGCACTCCTCGCAGAACCGACCGGACAGCTCGCCGCCGCACGCGGCGCAGCGGGTGCCCGGCACGGGTGTGCCGGAATCCGTTGCCGGCGCGTCCCCGCGGGCAGATGCTCGTAGTCAAATCAGCTGCCCTCCTTGCGCACTCGCAGGGTCTTGGACGATCGGGTGTCCAGCGTCATCGCGTCGACTGCGGTCACGTTCCGCTTGAGGTGCACGGTGCCGGTGTGCGGGTCCTCGATGTCGACCACCTTGCCGAGTAGTCCGGCGGTGTCGGTGTTTCCGGCCTGCGTCGCCAGCATCCGATCGCCGACCGCGGCGGCCGGCACCTGCGCGCATATGTGGTAGTCGCGGGTCTTGGCACCCCACGATCCGGTGGGGTGGTCGCCGCTGCGGTGCGGGACCTCGGTGCGCCGCTCGGTGAGGTCCACCAGGGTCGGCTCGACCTGCTTCACGAACTTCACCACCGAGCCCTGCGGCGTCTACAGCCGCAGCACCACGCCGGCGACGGCCTTGCCCATCGCGGCACGGGTCATCGCTCGGAAGTCCGCCTCGAGCGCGGCGGGCTCGGCCGCGATGTCGACGGTACCCAGTAGCGCGTCGGCCACCATGCGCAGTTCGGCTACGGCCCAATCGGTTCCGACACCGCGGCAGTCGCCCACGAACCGGCCGACAGTGCGCGCAGCACCGACTCGAGCTGCTCGGGGGCCTCGTGTTCATTGCGCCCATCGGTGAGCAGGATCGCGTGCTTGAGGTTCGCGCGGGACTGCGCGAGCAGCGTGTCGGCGTGCAGCAGCCACTGGCTGATCGCGGTGCTGCCGCCCGCGACGAGATGGCGCAGCTCCTCTTCGGCGGCGGCGCGGGTCCGCGGTCCCGCCGTGGCCAGGCCGTGCCGCGGATACACCGAGCGCGCCATGTGATTTCCGGCCACGACGGCGAACTCGACCCCGTCGCGCAGCGTGTCGATCGTGGCGGCGGTCGCCGGCTTGGCCGCCGTCAGCTTGGTGATCGGTTGTCCCATGGATCCCGAGGTGTCGACGGTGATCACCTCCGCCGCGTCCGGGAGCCCCGCTGCCCGGCCCGGGGCCCCGGGCCCGCCGTGGGCCGGCACCGTGACGATCGCGTCGACCTCGGTGGCACCGACGGTCAGGTACTCGTTCTGGAACACCTCCACTTCGAAGTCGCCGGCACGAGTCGGTCCGGGCGGGTTCGTCATGCATCGCTCCCCTCGTCGAGCGGTATCGGTATCAGCACACAGGTGATGTTGTCGTGTCCGCCCAGTTCCAGTGCGCGGCCGACGGTCTCGGCCGCGACCTGCGCCAGGTCCCCCGTCGTGCGATACACGGCGTCAGCCATCTCGGCGGGCTCGGGCAGGTAGTTCCACAGGCCGTCGCTGCACAGCAGCAGGCGGCCGGGCCCGTCGGGGCGCAGCGTCGCGATCCGCGCCTACACAACGCCGGCGTCGGCGCCCAGCCACTTCGACAGCGCGTGCGCCTGGGGTGCGGCGCTCGCCACGTCCTCGGGTATGCCCGCCGCGATGAGGTCGGTGGCGACGCCGTCGCACACTCCGGCGACGACGGCGGCCACGCCCGCGCCGTCGCCGGAGTCGGGTGCCGCCGAGACGACGCCGAACGCCATCGAATCCTCGTTGCGGGCACGCCGATTGCCGCGGTCGCCGACTCCGGCCACGATCCCGAGGTCCCACTCGACACGGTTTCGGTCGCCGGGTCCGCCCGCGGGGCCGTCGCCTCACAGTCCATCGTCGCTGTCACATCCACGTCGCCGGTCGGATCCGGTTCGCCTTGTCCACCAGCGTGATCCGATCGCTGGAGGTGGGTGCATGCCGGGCGAGGGTGCGATAGCAGCCCTCGAGTGCCACACGCAGGTCCGGCTCGGTCAGGCGGGCGCCCAGCAGACGTGGCTCGGCCGTGCCCGCGGCCGCCCCGGTATGGCCCGCACGTAGCCACGCCAGCGCGGCCCCCAGCACCCGCTCGGCGGCGAGTGCCCGTCGCTGCGGGTCGATTTCGCCGTCGAGCGCCGAGATCTCCGCGCCCGCGGCCAGCAGGTCGGCTTCGGTCAGTCGGTCGGGCGCCGACGCATCCGCACGCACCGCCGCTGCCGCCAGTCGGGCGGCCACGTGGTGGCTCGACGTCTCGGGAACCGCACACAACACGTCGTACGCCGTGTGCCGGTCGCCCGCCTCGGACAGGCTTCGCGCGAGTCCGAAAGCGGCACTGACATAGGCGAAGTCGGTGCGCCACACGGATCGGTACAGGCGCGTCGCCTGCGCCGGATCACCGCTCGCCTCGGCGCACGCGGCTAGGGCGAGCTTGGGCGCCGCCTCCCCGGGCACCGCCGAGTACACATGATCGAAGTGTGCCGCGGCGCCCACCGGATCGCCGTCCGTGAGCGCGGCGAGCCCACGGTACCAGGCCACCGGCCACGTCCGGTCACCGTCGGCGGTGAGCGCTGCGACGCCGTCGAGCAGGCGCCGTGCTGCGGCGGTGTCGCCGGCCCGGATGTGCGAGCGCGCCATACGTAATCGCACCTCGGGGCTGGACCTGGGGGCATGGCTCAGCTCGTCGGCGACCCGGGCGGGGTCGGGCGAGGTGACGGTGGCGAGGAACGCCGCCGCCGGATCGTCGGGGTCGATCTTGGGCAGCGGAAGCGCGGCGGCGACGGTGGTGAGCGCCGGGGCCGATGCGTGCTCCGTTCCCAATGCCGGATCGATACCGAAAGATGCCAATTCCGTGGTGAACTCGGTGGACGACCCGGGACGGGGCATGCCGTCCTCGGCCGCGAGCACCTCGCGCAGCACGCCGGTCAGCTGCTCGCGCATCTCGTCGGCGGAGGCGAACCTGTCGGCCGCCCCGGCGGCGGTGGCGCGCAGCAGGAACCGGTGGTACGACTCGTACTTCGCCAGCAGCGGCTCGTCGGCTGCGGTCGGTAGCGAAGCCCTGTATGTGCGCAGGTAGTCGAACGGGAACGTCATCACTGCGAGCGCCCGACCAACGGTGTACAGATCCGACGCCACAGAGGGGCCCGCGGTGCCGATCTCGGGCGCCTGATAACCGACGGTGCCGTAGATCGGGCTCTCGTCGTCGTCCACGGCGCGCACCGCGCCGAGGTCGATCAGCTTGAGCTGCTCCTCCGTCTGGATCACATTGTCCGGCTTGAAGTCACAGAACAGCAGGTCGCGCCCGTGTAGATAGCCCAGCGCGGGAAGGATCTCGAGCACATAGGCGATCGCCTGTGGCAGCGGCAGGCAGGCGTCGTCGCCCTGCGTCGCGCGGAGACCCTCGAGGATGTCCTTGACCGACTGCCCGCCCACGTATTCCATGACGATGTAGCCGACGGGCTCACCGGTGCGCGCGTCCGGATGCTCGACGAAGTTGTAGATGTGCACGATGTTCGGGTGCTCGACCTCGGCGAGGAACCGTCGCTCGGCGACCGCCGCCGCCATCGCGTCGGCGTCGCCGGAGTCGAGCAGGCCCTTGAGAACCACCCAGCGGTCGGCCACCGCGCGGTCCGCCGCGAGGTAGATCCACCCGAGCCCGCCGTGGGCGAGACAGCCCAGGACCTCGTACTGCCGATGGACCAGCTCCCCTGGAACAAGTTTGGGAGAGAACGAGAACGGGTTGCGGCACGACGCGCAGAAGCCCTCGGTGCGCCCGGGCCCGCCGTCCTTGCCGCGGCCGACCTCGGCGCTGCATCGCGAGCAGAACCGCTTGTTCTCCGGGACCTCGGGATCGGTGAGGACCGCGGTGTGCGGGTCGCGGTACGGGACGCGCGGCACCTCCACCAGGCCGGCACCGAGGAGTCCCCGTCGGCTCGCGCGGCCCGATCGCGTGGAGCGCGTGGATCCGCGCCGGACCCGGCTCCCCGCGGTCCCGGTGCCTGTCGCCGACCCGGTGGCGGCGGACGTCCCGGTCGCCGCCACCCT
>NZ_BAABFR010000167.1:0-7152 GCF_039541155.1 Tsukamurella soli | reverse complement strand
GCCGAGGTACTTGGCGCGGGCGTCGTCGGCGCGGTCGCCCTGGGCGCGGTGCTGGCGGCCACCGGGCAGGTCGGCGCGCACTCCCCGTTCCACGAGACCTCGGGCGGCCCTCGCGCCGAGCCGGCGGCGTCGGAGTTCGCCGCATCGAAGGCCGGCGACTGCCTGACGTGGGCGGGTAGCGACGCCACTGCGCTGCACACGGTGCCGTGCTCGGCGCCGCACAAGTTCGAGGTGGCCGGCGCCCCGGCGCACGCCTTCGACTCGTCGTCCTATCCGACGGAGGCCGTGCTGTCGGCGACGCGCGATCAGCAGTGCTCGCCGGTGGTCGCGTCGTACCTCGGCAAGCGCCTCGACCCGATGGGCCGGTTCCAGGTGGGCCTGCTGACCCCTGATCGCGCGGCGTGGGAGAACGGCGACCGCACCGCCCGGTGCGGGATCGAGATGGTCGACGGCACCGGCGCCCCGCAGGACATGACGGGCAAGGTCTCCGACCAGGACCAGTCGGTGTCGTGGCCGGAGGGTACGTGCGTGGGCATCAGCGCGCAGGGTGCGGCGACATCGCCCGTGCCCTGCACCGAGCCGCATGCATTCGAGGTGACCGCCGTCATCGACATGGCCGCGCAGTTCGGCGGACCCGACGCTGCATGGCCCACGCTGCAGGCGCAGGAGACCTATCTCGCCCGGGCATGCACGACGCGGACCGCAGCATGGTTCGGCTCGCCGCAGGGGCTGCGCAAGTCGGACCTGTCGCTGCAGTGGACCAGGCTGTCCCAGCAGTCGTGGTCGGCGGGCTCGCGCACGGTGGTCTGCTTCGTGGGTTCGGCGAAGACGGTGTCCGGTAAGGCAGCGGCGGGTGCGCCAGTGTTCGCGCCGCTCACCGGCTCCGCGAAGAGCGCCGACCTGCTGATCGACGGCAAGCGCCCCACGCCGCTACCGCCGAACGGCCGCCGGATCGCCCCGCCCGTGCCGCTTCCGCCGGGCATCGCCCCCAATCCGCAGACTGTGCCGGCGGGCTGACCCGGATGGTGCGGGTGAGCCGCGAACGGTTCGAGGAGTGGGTGGGCGACGCTCTCGATGACGTTCCCGAGGAACTGATGCTGGCGATGTCGAACGTCGTGATCCTGGTGCGCGACCAGAACCCCGACAACCCACACCTCCTGGGCCTGTACGAGGGCGTCGCGCTGACCCGCCGCGACACCCACTACGCCGGCGCCCTCCCGGACGCCATCACCATCTATCGCCAGCCCCTGATGGCGATGTGCGCCACCGAGGAGCAGCTGCGCCGCGAGATCCGGGTGACCGTGCTGCACGAGATCGGCCACCACTTCGGCATCGACGACCAGCGGCTACACGAGTTGGGGTGGGCCTGAGCTCAATACAGCCAGACGACGGCGTCGTCGCCGCCGGTGCAGACGATCAGCGTCGTGGAGGCGTCTGAGTAGTTGCAAGCCATCGAGTACAGGCGGCGCTTGGCGGGGCTGTAGGCGTTGACGGTGCCCGGCGCCCCTGCGATGTTGTAGGCGGCCCGGACGTTCTCGGCGAACGGGCAGGTGGTGACTCCGTTGACCGCCGAATGCTGGTACGAGCCCGCCGAGGTCACCGACGCGTCGCACACCTGGGCGGCGTCCGACGGCGCGGTACCCGGTGTCCGCGTGGGCGCGGCGGTCGCCGTCACCGTCGGCGCGGCGGTCACCGTCTGCACGCTCGGGCCCGCGGCCTGCGTGCCGCCGGACGGCGACTTCGACCCGCCGGACAGCAGGAGGTACAGGCCGACCGCCGCGCACAGCACGATGATCACGACGCTCGCGGCGATGATCGCCGTGATCACGGTGCGGCCGGTGCCCCCGGACTCGGGCGGGACGTAGCCGGGCGGGTACGAGCCGGTGGGCGCATACTCCCCCGACCCCGGGTACGCCCCGGACTGCGGGTAGCCACCGGACTGCGGGTACCCGACCGGCGGCGGATAGCCGCCCGCAGGGCCGTACCCGCCCGACGGCGGGAGCGATGTCTGATCGGCGTACGAGCCCGGCCGGCCCTGCCCGGCGGGACGGGGTTCCACAGTCCGCGCGGATGTCTCGCCGTAGGGGTCCACGTCGCCGTACGCTCCGCCCGCATACCCGTCGCTCTTGCGCAGGGCGGTGTCCCGCTCGGACTCGTCACGCAGTTCGGTGGGCTGGTCCCCCGGATCGGGGCCCCCGGGCACTCGAGGTTCCATCTCGCCCTCCGATCGATCCGGCGCGTGATCGCGCCCCTCGATCGCAAAGATAGACCGCTGCACCGACAGGTTCAGGGCGGATCGACCACCCGGTCGCCCGAGCCGTCGACACGCGGCTTCCGCCGGACCGGGCGGTCAGCCCATCGGGTCCTCGTCGCTCGATACCGGCGTACCCCAGCTCACCAGCTCCCACCCGGCACCGGCGGGCGCGAGGATCACCTCAGCCGTGTTGGCCAGATGGTTCTTGTAGGCGAACTCCGAGTCGACGTTCGCGAGATGCGCGGCGACGAGCCGGATCGCGGCGCCGTGGCTGACGAGGTACACGTCACCGTCGGGCAGGTACCGCTCGCGGATGGCCCCCACGGCCGGCAGGTACCGCGCGAGCAGATCACGCACCGACTCCCCGCCCACCGGCGCGGCGGTGTGGTCACCGTCGTGCCAACGCCGCACCAGCGCCTCGAACTGCTTGTGCGCATCGTCGTCGCTGCGCCCCTCGAGCTCGCCCACCTGGATCTCCTGGACGCCGTCGACCACGTGCACCGGGACGCCCCAGCCCTGTCCGATCAGCCCTGCGGTCTGCTGCGCGCGCCGCGCCACGGAGGACAGCAACGCGGCGGGGGCCACGCCGGGGCGCTCGGTGGCGAACCGGCGGGCCTGCTCCTGCCCCTCCTCGGTGAGCGGCGCACCGGGCGGCCGGGTGTCGAGGATCTTGGCGGCGTTGGCCGTGGTCTGGCCGTGCCGTACCAGGTGGAGCGTTCCGGTCATCGAGTGCCCTTCCGTAGTGCTTCGAGCCATGCCCATGCGTCGCCCGGATCCGCGGGCGCGGCGCCGGGGCCGCCGGACCTGCGCCAGGATCCCAGGAACCGGACACCGTCGCAGGCGCGGTGCAGGGCGGCCAGCGCCTCGGCGACCGCCGGATCATCGATATGCCCCACACAGTCGAGATGGAAGACGTACTCGCCCAACGACGTCCGCTTGGGTCGCGATTCGATGCGGGTGAGGTCGATGCCGCGCAGAGCGAATTCGGCCAGCGCGAGCGCAAGGGAACCGGGCCGGCTGGGCAGGTCGAGCACCACGCTGGTGCAGTCGCTGCCGGTGCGCGGCGGCACCGGACCCGGCCGTCCGACCAGGACGAAGCGGGTACGCGCGTCGGCCACGTCGGCCACGCCGCCCGCGAGCTCGGGCACGTCGTACATCTGCGCGGCCAACGCCGTGGTCACCGCAGCATCCGCCCGACCCGTCGAGACATCTTGCGCCGCACCGGAGTTCGATGACGCCGGGACCACCTGCGCGACGGGCAGGTGCGCGGCCACCCACTCCCGGACCTGCGCCGCGGCCACCGGGTAAGCGGCCAGCGTGCGCACCTGCCCGAGTGGCACGCGGCCGGCGATGGAGAAGGCCACGGGCATGTCCGTCTCGGCCATGATCTGTAGCAGCGGACCGAAGCCCAGGGTGTCGACGGTGGGCGTGACCGGCCCCTCGACGGACGACTCGATGGGCACGCACGCGAGCTCGGCCTCGCCGTCGGCGACCAGGGTGAGGGCGGCGATGGGGCTGGCTGCGGCTATCCGCTCGGTGGCGACGAGTTCGACGCCCGGCACCGTCAGCCCCCCGGCTGCGGCGAGGTCCTCGAAGCGGCGTGCGGCCATCTCCGTGAACGTCCCCGCAGGTCCGAAGTAGGCGATGCGCGTCACGTGCCGAGCCTAGTGGACCGTTCGCCTCCCGCAGCACGTGGGGCACGACCGAGATCGACAGAATTTTTCCGGCGTCCGGCCGGAAACTGCTGGTCGCGAACCTACGACCGAAGAAATTCCGTCGTTCTCAGCGGCTCAGCCGAGGAAGTGCCGGAGCCGGGCGTCCACGTCCGCGGGCCGGGACGCGACGAGGTACCGTAGCCGCTCCCGTACGGCGTCGCGCGCCATCGGGTTCAGGCCCGCGAGCCGTGCGACGTCCGGCGCCGCGATCGCCGCCGGGATGTCGAAGCCGGTCAGGGCGGCGACCGTGCCGGCCAGGACCGCCAGGGCGGCGTCACCGTCGTCCACCGCGACGGCGAATCCGGGCCCCTCGTCGTGCACGCCCCACACGAGGAATTCGGCGAGCGCCACCACGTCCCCGTCGAACCGGTGCAGCTGTAACGCCTCGGGCGGCTCGGCGACGACGAGGCCGTCCAGCAGATCGAGGGGTTCGCGAGCGGGGCCGAGGAGTTGGAGTTCGACAGGCATCATCTCAAGCCTATCGCTTGCATCCCCGGCTTCCATCTTTTAGGTTAGGGTTACCTATCAACCAGAGGAGAGTCTGTGAGCGCGCCCACGATCGTCGAGCCCACCCCGGCCGAACGCGTCCGAACGGTGTGCGTCGTCCCTCACGCAGCAGTGCTGGTGACCGACCAGTACGACGCCGTGTCGGTCGCGCTGCACCACCTTCTGGGCGGTGACCTGATCGTCGCCGTCGCCGAGGACGCGCCGCCGCTGCACGGTCTGCGCGCGATGGTGGAGGTCAACGACGTCTCGCCGCTGCCGCTGCGCGAGCGCACCCGGTCGCTGGTCTGGCTGAGCGGACGCGCATCCGAGGTGGCCGACGGTGCCGAGCTGGCCCGACTGGTCGCCGAGGAGAATCCGCTGCCGGGGCTGCTGGACATCGGCAACGGCACGCGGCTGGTTCGGATCCCCGTCGAGACGGCCGTGCTCGCGGACGCGTCCGGCGCGGCGTCGGTGAGCGGCCCCGACCTCGCCACGGCGGCGCCCGACCCGTTCGCCGACTTCGAGTTCTCCTGGCTGACACATGTCGAGTCCGGCCACCCGGAGATGGTCGGGCAGCTCGCGCGCCGGCTCCCGGGCCGGCTGCGCAACCACCGCATCCGACTACTCGGCATCGACCGCTACGGCATCCGGCTGCGCGCCGAGCACCACGAGTCGTCCGACGAGGACGTCCGCCTCAACTTCACCCAGCCCGCCGTCGACATGGCAGCCCTGCAGCGGGGGATCCGGATCCTGCTCGGCTGCCCGTTCCTCAACGGCCTGCGGGCGGGCTGAACCCAGACCGGGCGGGCCCTCATGGGGGTGGGCCCGCCCGACCCGCCGCGGGTCAGTGGTGGATGAGCGTCTCGATCGGCTGCTTGGCGAAGTACACGCAGAACACGATCGCGACCGCCCAGAGCAGCGGGTGCACCTCGCGCCAGCGACCGCGCCCGACGGCCAGCACCACCCAGGTGATGAAGCCGATGCCGATGCCGTTCGCGATGGAGTAGGTGAACGGCATCGCCACCACGGTGAGGAACGCCGGCAGCGCGTACTCGAACCGCGTGAAGTCCACGTCCCGCAGCTGGCCGATCATCATCGCGCCCACCACCACCAGCGCGGGCGCGGCGGCCTCCGACGGCACCACCTGCGTGAGCGGCGTGAAGAACATCGCGATCAGGAACAACACACCGGTGACCACGTTCGCGAGGCCCGTGCGGGCGCCCTCGCCGATGCCTGCCGCGGACTCCACGAACACGGTGTTGGACGACCCCGAGCCGACACCGCCGACGATCGCACCCATCCCCTCCACCGTGAGTGCCTTACCGATGTTCGGCACCGAGCCGTCGGGTGCGGTCAACCCCGCCTCCTTGGTGAGACCCGTGATGGTGCCCATCGCGTCGAAGAAGTTCGACAACACCAGCGCGAACACCAGCACCACGGCCGACAGCACACCGATCCGGCTGAAGGCGCCGACCAGATCGACGTCGCCCACCAGTGACAGGTTCGGTACGCCGCCCAGCGACGTGGGCACCTCGGGGATGTTCAGCTGCCACCCGTCGGGGCTTTCGAACGAGGGCCCGAGGCCCGCGATCGCCTGCACGATCATCGCGAAGACGGTGGTGACGACGATGCCGATCAGCAGCCCGCCGCGCACCTTGCGCACCACGAGCACACCCATCAACAGCACGCCCACCACGAAGACGAGCGTCGGCCACGCCGCGACGGAGTTATCGATGCCGAGGGCCACCGGCACCGTCGTCCCTGCGACGTCGGGGATGCGCCGGACGAAGCCCGAGTCGACGAATCCGATGAACGCGATGAAGCAGCCGATGCCCGCCGCGATCGCGGACTTGAGTTCGGCGGGGATGGCGCGGAACACCGCGGTCCGGAACCCGCTCACGCCGAGCAGCACGATGACGACGCCGTCGATCACCACCAGGCCCATGGCCTCCGGCCAGGTGACCTGCGGAGCAATGGTCACCGCCAGCAGGCTGTTGACACCTAGGCCCGCGGCGATGCCGAAGGGATAGTTGACGATCAGGCCGAAGGCGATCGACATCACGCCCGCGATCAGCGCCGTGACCGCAGCGACCTGGGCCGTCGGCAGCACGTGGCCCAGGACGTCGGTGTTCTTCTTCACTCCCGCGACGCCGCCGATGATCAGCGGGTTGAGGACCACGATGTACGCCATCGTGAAGAAGGTGACGAGGCCGCCGCGGACCTCCCGCGCCACCGTCGACTCCCGTTCACTGATCTTGAAGAAACGGTCGACAGCTGACAGTGCCGGCACCTGGGCTCCCCCTACTCGCTGGCCGTAACGAACGCGGTGATAGTAACCGGACGTCATTTACAGTGGCGCGGGTGAGCAGCGATGAGATGGCCGCGCGGCGTGACCTGCGGGCCGAGGTGGCCATCGTGCTGTTGGTCACGTTCGCATGGTCGGGCCTGTGGTCGCTGACGGTGCTGATCGGGTACCAACTGGGTCCCGGCGTGGCGCAGACGACGGTGTCGCTCAACCCGGTGCGCTCGCGGTTCCCCGTGATCGACTTCGCGCTGCAGGCGCTGGACGCGGTGCAGCTGTTCGCGTGGGCGGCGTTGGCCCTGTACCTGCTGCGGCGCACGGGGATCGGGGCCGCGGCGCTGGGGCTGGGACGCCTGACCGGCCGGGCCGCCGCGCGCGCGGCGGGTTACGGCGTG
>NZ_BAABFR010000166.1:0-7159 GCF_039541155.1 Tsukamurella soli | reverse complement strand
CGCGGCTCCCGCCGGCGGTGGTGCCCCAGCCGCTCCCGCGGCCCCCGCGGCGGCGGCCGACACCCTGGACCCGGCGGCGGCGGCCGAGGCGGGGAAGGTGGCCGGCACGGCGATCGACTCCGCCAAGACCTTCGCGCAGACGCTGGTGAGTGGCGCTACCAGCATGTTCGGGTTCACCGCGCCCCCGCAGACCCAGTCCGTGGTGACGACGGTGCCCGGCGGCGGCCAGGTTCCCGGTGTCGCCGACATGACGGGTCAGCAGATGATCGAGACCGTCGTCGCCCGGGGCATGTCGGTGGTGGGCGTGCAGTACGCCTGGGGCGGCGGTAGCCCGTACGGTGCGACCCGAGGTATCCACGATGGCGGCGTCGCCGACGAGTACGGCGACTACAACAAGCTCGGCTTCGACTGCTCGGGGCTGATGATGTACATGTTCGGTGCGGTGGGCATCAACCTGCCCCATTACACCGGCTACCAGTACAACGTCGGCGAGCACGTGCCGCTGTCGCAGATGAAGCGCGGCGACATGATCTTCTACGGCCCCGACGCGAGCGAGCACGTCGCCATGTATCTCGGCAACGACGAGATGATCGAGGCGCCGGAATCCGGTTCGGCCGTGAAGATCTCGCCGCTTCGGACCGCAGGCGCCATGCCGTACGCGGTGCGGCTCATCAACTCCTGACCGCGGCGATCGGTACGCTCGGACCGGCAGGCCCCGGCGCGGAGTCGGGGGTGACAAGTTAAGGGGACGTCGTGACGCACAGCCACCAGGGGGCGGGTTCGCCCGCCGCCACCGGGCCCGGCGGGGCGATCTCAACCGCGAACGGCGCCGGCCAGGTGACCACCGACGAGGTGAAGCTGCTCGAGCGGGCCGTGTACGAGGTCAAGCGGGTCATCGTCGGGCAAGACCAGCTCGTCGAGCGGATCCTGGTCGGGATGCTCGCCAAGGGGCACGTACTGCTCGAGGGTGTGCCCGGCGTGGCCAAGACCCTCGCGGTCGAGA
The DNA here is from genome assembly GCF_039541155.1 of Tsukamurella soli. Taxonomy (NCBI): domain Bacteria; kingdom Bacillati; phylum Actinomycetota; class Actinomycetes; order Mycobacteriales; family Tsukamurellaceae; genus Tsukamurella; species Tsukamurella soli. The sequence goes on along the minus strand of NZ_BAABFR010000166.1, from coordinate 6,156 downwards.
CCTTCGCGCGCGTCGTCGGGGGCAGCTTCTCGCGGATCCAGTTCACGCCCGACCTGGTGCCCTCCGATCTGGTCGGTACCCGGATCTACCGGCAGGGCCGGGAGGAGTTCGATACCGAGATCGGCCCCGTGTCGGCCAACTTCCTGCTCGCGGACGAGATCAACCGCGCGCCTGCCAAGGTGCAGTCGGCGCTGCTCGAGGTCATGGCCGAGCGGCACGTGTCGATCGGCGGCAAGACCTACCCGATGCCCGATCCGTTCCTGGTGCTCGCGACTCAGAACCCGATCGAGAACGAGGGCGTGTACCCGCTGCCCGAGGCGCAGCGTGACCGCTTCCTGTTCAAGGTGGTGGTCGGCTACCCGACGGTCGAGGAGGAGCGCGAGATCGTGTATCGGATGGGCACCGTCCCGCCGGTGGCGAGCCAGGTGCTGGATCCCGGCACCGTCATCCGCCTGCAGAAGGCGGCCGCGCAGGTGTTCGTGCACCACGCGCTCGTCGACTACGTCGTCCGCGTCATCGCCGCGACGCGCAACCCCGAACAGTTCGGCCTGCCCGAGGTGAAGGCCTGGGTCACGTACGGCGCGTCGCCCCGCGCCACCCTCGGCATCGTCGCCGCCGCACGGGCGCTCGCGCTCCTGCGCGGTCGCGACTACGTGGTCCCGCAGGACGTCGTCGAGATCGTCCCGGACGTGCTCCGGCACCGCCTCGTGATGAGCTACGACGCCCTCGCCGACGAGGTCACCCCCGACCAGGCGATCGCGCGTGTGCTCCAGACGGTGGCACTGCCACAGGTGATCGGCCAGACGGTGCAGGATGTGCGGTCCGCGCCCATTGCACACGCCCCGATGCCCGGGCAGGGTGGCTGATCGATGCCCGAGGTCGTGCCGCCACCGCGGTTCGACGCCGGCCGGGTGGACGACGCCCGCCTGACGTCGGCGTTGCGCACGCTCGAACTGGTGGTCAAGCGCCGGCTCGACGGGGTGCTCCGCGGTGACCACCAGGGACTGCTGCCCGGACCGGGGTCGGAGCCGGGGGACTCCCGGCCGTACACGCCGGGCGACGACGTCCGCCTCATGGACTGGTCGGTGACCGCGCGCACGACGCACCCCCACGTGCGGCAGATGATCGCCGACCGCGAGCTCAGCACGTGGTTGGTCGTCGACCTGTCGGCCAGCCTCGACTTCGGCACCTCGCCCCGGCCGGACGGGACGATCATCACCAAGCGCGACCTCGCGATCGCGGCCGCCGCCGCGGTGACCCACCTGGTCAGCGGCGCCGCGAACCGGGTCGGCACCGTCGTCACCAACGGCGCGGACGTCCTGCGGGTGCCACCCCGTGCCGGCCGTGCCCACCAGCAGATGGTGCTCGGCACCATCGCGCGCGCACCGCACGCCCCCGCGGGCGTCCGCGGGAACCTCGGGGCGGCGCTCGACAGCCTGCGCCGCCCGGAGCAGCGTCGCGGGCTGGTCGTGGTGATCAGCGACTTCCTCGGCCCCATCGACTACGCGCGCGAGCTGCGGGGCCTGGGGGCCCGGCACGAGATCCTCGGTGTCGAGGTGCTCGACCCCCGGGACCTGGAGCTGCCGGCCGTCGGCGAGATCCGGCTGCGCGACGCCGAGTCCGGCGAGGTCCGCGAGGTGACGGTGACCCGCCGCCTGCAGTCCGAGTTCGCCGCCGCGGCCGACGCGCACCACGAGGAGGTGGTGCGCACGTTGCGCGGCGTCGGCGCCCCGACGCTCGAGCTGCGTACCGACCGCGACTGGCTGTCCGACATCGTGCGCTTCGTCGCCGCGCGCCGCCGCGGGCTGGCGGGTGCATCGTGAGGGCCGGCTGATGGGCGGGATCACGCAACTCGCCGACGCATGGTGGCTCCTCGGCGTGCTGGTGGTAGCAGGTCTCGCCGCCGGCTACGTCTACAACGAGCTGCGGCGCCGCAAGCGGACGATGACGTTCGCCAACACGACCGTGCTCGACACCGTCGCACCCAAGACCCGGAACCCGTTCACACACGTGCCCATCGCGCTGTTGTGCGTCGGCCTACTGCTGCTCACCGTCGCCCTCGCGGGCCCGACGGCGATGCGCAAGGTACCGCGGAACCGGGCGACGGTGATGCTGGTGATCGACGTGTCGCTGTCGATGGAGTCCACCGACGTGTCCCCGACGCGACTCGGTGCGGCCAAGGTCGCGGCGAAGCAGTTCGTGGAGCAGTTGACGCCGGGCATCAACCTGGGGGTCGTCTCGTTCGCGGGGACCGCTTCGCTGCTGGTCTCGCCGACGCCGGACCGCAGCCTGGCGCTGGCGGCCATCGACCATCTGGAGCTCGCCGAGCGCACCGCGACCGGCGAGGGGATCTACGCCGCGCTGCAGGCGATCGACAACATCGATTCCGTGCTCGGCGGGGCCAAGACCGCCCCACCGGCCCGCATCGTGCTCGAGTCGGACGGTAAGCAGACGGTGCCGCAGAGCCTCGACGACCCGCGGGGTGGCTACACCGCGGCGATGGAGGCCAAGAAGAAGGGCATCCCGGTGTCCACGATCTCGTTCGGTACCGCCGACGGGGTGGTGACGATCGGCGGGCAGCAGATCCCCGTGCCGGTCGACGACGAGTCACTCCACAAGATCGCCGACCTGTCGGGTGGCCAGTTCTTCACCGCGTCGTCGATCGGCGAGCTCAACAAGGCCTACGGGTCGCTGCGCGACGAGATCGGCTTCGAGATGCAGCGCGGCGACAACTCGCGCGTGTGGATGATCTGGGGCACCCTGTTCGTCGCCGTCGGCATCGTCGCCGCCGTGGCCGTCAACCGGCGGCTGCCCTGAGCGACCCGGAATGTTGGTCGGGCGGAACGCTGATTGATAGGTTGGCAGCCATGCCTAACGCAGATGACTTCGTCGCCCGGTCCGTCCTCGTCACGGGTGGCAACCGCGGCATCGGCCTCGCGATCGCGCGGCGACTCGCCGCCGACGGTCACAAGGTCGCCGTCACGCACCGCGGGTCGGGCGCTCCCGAGGGCCTGTTCGGCGTGCAGTGCGACGTCACGGACACGGAGTCGGTCGACGCGGCCTTCAAGACGGTCGCCGAGCACCAGGGACCCGTGGAGGTGGTCGTCTCCAACGCCGGCATCACCGAGGACACGCTGCTCATGCGGATGAGCGTCGAGAGCTTCGAGAACGTCGTCAACGCGAACCTGTCGGGCGCGTTCCGCGTGACCAAGGCCGCCACCCGCGACATGCTCAAGAAGCGCTGGGGCCGGTTCATCTACCTGGGCTCCGTCGTCGGCCTCATGGGAACGCCCGGCCAGGCCAACTACGCGGCGTCCAAGGCGGGCGTGATCGGCCTCGCCCGCTCGGTGACCCGCGAGCTCGGCGGCCGCAACATCACCGCCAACGTCGTCGCGCCCGGCCTGATCGACACCGATATGACCCGCGCTCTCCCGGCCGAGTACACCGAGACCGCCGTCAAGCAGGCGATCCCGGCCAAGCGCATGGGCCAGCCCGAGGACGTGGCCGCGGTGGTGTCCTTCCTGGCCTCCGACGATTCCGCCTACGTGACCGGCAACGTGATCAACGTCGACGGCGGCCTCGGTATGGGCCACTAGACGTCTCACCAGAAGAGACCCAGCCTCAACAGCTTTCGCAAACAAGGAGAATTTCGTGGGCCTGCTCGACGGCAAGACCATCCTGATCACCGGCATCATCACCGATGCCTCGATCGCCTTCCACGCGGCCAAGGTCGCGCAGGAGGAGGGTGCCAAGGTGATCATCACCGGCATCCCCGACCGGCTGCGGCTGATCGACCGCATCGCCAAGCGCCTGCCGCAGGAGGTGCCGCCCGCGATCGGCCTCGACATCACCAACGAGGAGAACTTGGGCGAGCTGGCCGACAAGGTCCGGGAGCTGGCGCCGGAGGGCGTCGACGGTGTCCTGCACTCGATCGCGATGGCGCCCCGCTCGCTGATGGGTCCCGATGCGCTGCCGTTCCTCGAGGGCCCCGGCCCGGACGCGGCCAAGTCGTTCGAGATCTCCGCGTGGAGCTACGCTTCTCTCGCGCGCGCCGTGCTGCCCGTGATGAACGAGCGCGGCTCCATCGTGGGCATGGACTTCGACCCCCGCACCGCGTTGCCGTACTACAACTGGATGGGCGTGGCGAAGGCCGCGCTCGAGTCGGTCAACCGGTACGTGGCGCGGGAGGTCGGCTACGCCAAGAAGATCCGCTCCAACCTGGTGGCGGCCGGCCCCATCAAGACGCTCGCCGCGAAGGCCATCGCGGGGACCGCGACCGACGACGCCAAGCAGCTGAACATGCTGAACACGTACTGGAACGGTGCGTCGCCGATCGGCTGGAACGTCGACGACCCGAGCCCGGTCGCCAAGACCATCTGCGCGCTGTTCTCCGACTTCCTGCCCGGCACCACCGGTTCGATCGTCTACGTCGACGGCGGCGCGAGCCACAACACGTGGTTCCCCGAGGAGGGCGACTTCGGCTCGCTCGCCAAGTAGCCGACTCGTGCAGGTGGAGGTGCCGTACGACAGCGTCCTGGTGCTGTCGTTCGGCGGACCGGAGTCCCCGCAGGACGTGCGTCCGTTCCTCGAGAACGTCACCCGGGGCCGCGGCGTGCCGCCCGAGCGGCTCGACGAGGTGGCGCAGCACTACCTGCACTTCGGTGGCGTGTCCCCGATCAACCGGCAGGGCCGAGACCTGGTCGCCGCGCTGGAGGCCCACCTGCGGGCCGGGGGCCCGGACCTGCCCGTGTACTTCGGGAACCGCAACTGGCACCCGATGATCGAGGACACCGTCGCCCGGATGGCCGCGGACGGCCGCCGCAATGCGCTGGTGTTCACCACCTCCGCGTGGGGTGGTTTCTCCGGCTGCCGCCAGTACGACGAGGACATCGCGCGGGCCCGCGCCGCCATCCCCGAGGCGCCGCATCTCACCAAACTCCCGCACTACTGGTCGCAACCGCTGCTGCTCGACGCGGTCGCAGACGCCGTCCGCGCCGCGGCGGCCACCGTGCCGGTCGGCTCGCGGCTGGTGTTCACCGCGCATTCGATCCCCGTCGCCGCCGACGGTGCGTCGGGGCCCCCCGACGACCGCGGCCTGTACAGCCGGCAGGTCCGGCTGGCGGCGGCCGCGGTGGCCGCGCGCGTCGGCGATCTCGCCTTCGACGGCGGCGACTTCGACGTGGTGTGGCAGTCGCGCTCGGGCTCGGCGGCGGTGCCATGGCTCGAACCCGACATCTGCGACCACATCGCGGCCCTCGTCTCCGGGCCGGCGCCGGCAGCGCAGCGAGCGGGCCGACCGCCGGGGGTCGTGGTCTGCCCGATCGGGTTCGTGTCCGACCACCTGGAGGTGGTGTGGGACCTCGACACCGAGGCCCGTGAACTGGCCGAGCGCCTCGGCCTGCCGTTCGCGCGCGCCGCGACGCCGATCTACGACCCGCGGTTCGTCGCGATGGCCGCGGGACTGATCCGCGACCGGGTCGCGGGCGTGCCGTTGGCCGCCGGTGTCCTGGGCTGCACGGTCGACGGTGTGGCGTGCGCCGACGGCTGCTGTCCCACCCGCCGCCCGGTCACCGCGGGGCGCACAGCGCCTCCTGCGCCACCGCATTGATCGCGGCGGTGCGGGCGACGCGCACCGCACGCCGCAGCGATGCGTACGCGGCGTCGCCGCGCTGGGCGGACCCGAGCCCGATCCCCGTGTCCGGTTGCCGCTCGCCGGCGACCAGGAGGATCGCCTCCACCATGGCGACCGTGTCCAGCACGCGGTGCGCCCGCGCGCTCGCTCCCGGCGGAAGGGGAGTGGAGCCGAGGTAGCCCGCCAACTCGGCGACGGTGGCGCGGGCGCTGGGCGCGCCGGGCGTCGGCGGCAGCGCGGTGAGGGCCGCGGTGGCGTCCCGCACGGCCTCCCGCATCGTGTACTCGGCCTCGGCGAGACCGGCCCCGTCGCGATCGACGAGCGCGGGGGTCATCCGGAAGGCGTTCCACACCAACACATCCGACGACTCCTGCACGGGCACCAGTGCCAGCGACGCGCCGTCACCGTCGAACGTGACCGCCTCGCCGCGCATGAGTGCGGCCCGCTCGAGGTCGGTGCCGGCGGGCAGCGCCGCGGCGTCCCCGGGTGCCGGCAGCACCAGCCGCACCGCCGACGGTGCCGAG
>NZ_BAABFR010000165.1:0-7172 GCF_039541155.1 Tsukamurella soli | reverse complement strand
TGGCCGGGGAGGCGATCATCACCCCCGCCGACAAGAAGCATCCGCCGACCATCCCGGTGACCGGTGCGGCGGTCACCATCGGTGTCGAACTGGGCTGCGCGGCCACCCCGCAGTCGCTGCAGATCAACGGCAACCTCAGCAACGCCGTGGAGGGCTCGGTCACGCCCTCTATCCAGGGCACCGGCACCGTGTCCGGTAACGGCAGCGGCGGCTCCACCGGCGGGCAGGGCGGCGGGTCCGGGAGCCTGTCGATCACCCCCGGCCTGTCCGCGACCGCCGCGGACACCGTCACCACCGGTGGGTCGCTGACCGGTGACATCGGTCCCGGCACGACCCGCGACTTCCCGATCGCCACCAAACCGCTGTCCGGGCGGGACGGCTACGTCGTCGCCAGGGAGACCCGGGTGTCCGTCGACGGATGCCTCGGCGGGGCGCAGATCCGCTCCTACGCCACCGCCGTCATCAGCACCCCGCTCGGCGAGAACTCCATCACCACCTACGGACGGACCCTGTTCATCGACCGCGACCACCCCGGCGCACCCCCGAAGCTGAAGCCGGCGAAGTAGGCGGGCTCGGGGCGGCTGGTATGTGGCGTGAGCCGCAGTACGCAACGAGAAGTTCAGGCGGGGAATCGCTGCAGCAGGTCCGCGCGCTGCCGCGAGCCGAGACCTCCGACCCGGCGACTGGGGGCGATCTGCAGGTCGAACATGAGGTCGGCCGCGGTCGTCTTGCCGACCCTAGGCAGGGCTTCCAGCAGCGCCGTGACCTTCATCTTCCCGACCACCGGGTCGTCGGTGCGGTCGAGCACGGCCGCGAGGCTGGTGCTGCCGTTCTTCAGTCCGGCTTTGAGCTGCGCGCGTGCGGCGCGGACCGCGACGGCCCGCGCCTGGGCGGCGGCGCGTTGCTCGGCGGTGCGGGCGGGGACGGGACCGGGCACGGCGCTCCTCCTGGTGTTCCGGATCGGCCACTGGATGCAGTGAGACCCCGGAACCGAAGTCCCGGGGTCTCACCAGTTCGTTTTGTCCGAGAGGGGGGATTTCACCCACGATCCTCAAAGGCTCTGTGCTAGATACGGTACGTGACTGAGGGGGATTACACAACGACCGAGGCTGCCGCTACCGAGATCGAGCGGTGCCTGTCCGCGGGTCGCCTCAGCTCCTACGCTCCGCCTAGGGTCACGCCCAAGACAGGCGAGGGGGCCGCGCAGGCCGCACTGCGTCTGTATCGGTGGAACATCGAGATCGCAGCTGCACTGTGGCCTGTCACCCACATCATGGAAGTCGCTGTCCGCAACGCGGTGAGCGACGCCGTCACCGAAGTCCACGGGCACCGGTGGACCCACGACGCCGCCTTCCACAGCCGACTCCCGAACCCGTCTCGATCGTCGGTGTACAGCCCTCGGCGCGACATCAAGGCGATCGCCGGGCGGTACGACACGCCCGGCAAGGTGATCCCCGAAGTGAAGATGAAGTTCTGGGAGCAGATGTTCACCGCCCGTCACGACCGTGACATCTGGTCCCATCACCTGACTGACGTCTTCCCCCATCTGCCGGCTGGCGTGAGTTACCAGGAGCACCGCAAGAACATCTACCACCGATTCGAGAGGATCAGGGTTCTCCGGAACCGGATGGGCCACCACGAGCCGATCTGCGATCCGGCGCGGTTCGATCTCGACGCAGTGTTCGAGGCGGTCGTCGACCTCGTGGGGTGGCGGTCCTCGGAGACTCTCGCGTGGTTGATGGACATCGAGAATGTCCAGGTGACGCTCGCGAGCCGACCAGACTGAAGCCTTGTCCACCACCCCGCGGCTGTGCCGGCTCGGCGGGGGTGGGTGCTGGGGCGCCCCGCCAGGCGTGGCGGGCGCGCCAGGTCACGGGCGTCCGTAACCTCGCTCGGGCCGAACCCCCGCGACCGTGCCTGCCTCGGTGTCGTGTCCCTCGGCGGGCGCGGGAGCGAGGCGATCAGCCGAGTCGGATCGAGTCGCCGCCTGCTGATGCGGACACCGACCACCCGGCGTCTGCTCCGCGTGAGTACACGACGCGGATGTGACGGCGGTCCGCCGACCCCTGCCAGAACTCCACGCGATCAGGGATCACGCGCCACAGTCGCCAGTCACCGGCAGCCACGTCGGCCCGCGCCGCCGCGCTCCGCGCTGCGAGGTCGGCCGCGCTCTCCTCCGGCGTCGCCTCGACCACGCGACCGCGCACCCGGATCGACCGCACCAACGGCTGCCACCAGATCGTCAGCGCGGCCGCAGGGTTCACCACCAGCTGCGTGCCCTTGGCGCTCGAAGCCGGGCCGGCGAACGCCCACCCACGCTCGTCGACATCCTTGACGATCAGCGCACGCGCGTCCGGAACGCCGTCGGCGTCCACCGTGGAGAGGACTGCGACATGCGGTTCAGGGAGCTCCGCGGCGACCGCTGCATCGAGCCATCGGAGAAACTGTGGCGCCGGGTCGGGGGACCACCCGGTGAGTGAGGAGTCGGGGGCGGTGCCGGTCAATACCGGGAGCTCGCGCAGACGGGCGGCGGTCTCGGTAGCCATGCTCGTGATTATCCACCCACCTCCCGTCTCGGCCACCACCCCGGGCCGAACCCGGCGGCCGTGCCTGCTCGGCGGGGGCGGGGCGGACGGCGGACCAGTCTGTGGCGGAGGTTCGCGATACCGCACGACGGTGATGGCTCGCGTAACTGCCACTACATCGCCACTGCCACCACCCAAGACGGGCCGTCTACCTGCACGTTCACGAGTAGTGGCAGTAGTGGCAGCCACTACCGTGCGCCCCGTGCTTGCGCTCGCGCGCGCCGCCATTCCCACGGCTGGGTGGGTCTTCCTTCACGTCGCCCGTCGGGGAAGTTAAATATAATGAATCATGCCCTTGCCTTCCCGCGAGGGCGGCGGGGCGCGGCGGTGGTGGTAGTGGTAGCCACTACTGCCACTACATTCGAAAGTGCAGGTAGACGGCCTTTTTGTGTGGTGGCAGTGGCGATGTAGTGGCAGTTACCAGGTCGGTGTGCGGGTTCTGCTGCTATGCAGCCGGTGTGCTGCTCCCGATGGGCGGCACCACCGACAGCGGCGCCGTCGCGGCGCGTCGCTGCACCTCGGTGCCGTCCGTGATCAGACCCTGGCTCCTCAGATGGCCCAGCGCGGCGCCGGCGTAACCCCGCTGAGGAGCGGAGAGCGACGCCGCGAGGTACGCCGTGTTGACGGTCCCGGCGGCTCCGAAAAGTCGGGGGTTGCCCTTGAGTACCGCCTTCCGCACCTTCGCGGCGGTCGGCTCTTCACGTGCCGCGTCGATCAGGTTGAGGATGCGATCGCACGTGGACCGCAGCACTCGATCGGTGGTCTCGGCTTCGGCGGCGCGTGCAGCGGACTGCACGACCCCTCGGTCGTGCCCCTCACCGTGCTTGACCTTCCCCCGCTCGATCTTCGCCTCGATGACGGATGCGTCGTACACGAGCTGCCGCATCTCCAGCAGGAGCCCCGCGGCGTCCCAGTGCTCCATCGCGATGTTCCACTCGCCGTCCCAGGTCGCGAGGCCGAACGCGAGCTTCTCCTGCAGCATGACGTTGTGTCCGCTGATCCCGGCCTCGTCTTCGAGACGGGCGCGTTCCCAGTCGGCGGCCCGCTCCGCGGCACGGTCGCCCTCGGCGTCGATGATCTCCTGCACGATCGGCGGCACGCCGACCCAGATCGGCTCGGCGTCGTCGTACCCGGGCAGCCCGCTCTCAGTCGTCGTGACGCCGTCCTCGTCCGGCTCGGGCGGCTTGTACCCCGGTGGGAGACCGGTCGGCGTCCACCACGGGAGCCGGGCCTGGTTCTCCAGGATCGCCACGCCCGGGACGGTGCCGTACAGCGGATCGCGGTCCCGGGAGTGCACCACGCCGGCGAGCCCGAAGTCGAACCGCTGGGGGGTGCCGCGTCCGGCCTGCGCGACGAGCGGTGCCACCGCGCCGGGCTGCGCACCGTAGATCATGCACACGCGGGTGGAGTGCGCGGGCAACGGGGCGTTCTTCTTCTTGTCGCTCGCTGTCGACCCGGCCTCGACGCCGACCCAGACCTTGCGCGTGAACCCGTCGAGCTTCGAGCCGGTTCGACCCATCTCCTCAGCCACGGTGTCGAACTCGTCGGCCTCGACTAGCACTGTAGTCGCGGTGATCTCCACGGTGCGCCGCTCTGTGTTGCGTGCGGCGCGGCAGATACCCTCCGCGGTGCCGTCCGCGACGGTGATCATGCCGATTCCCTTCACGGGAATCGCGGCGTGGGCCGTGCCCATCGTCACCGTTTTGCCCGCCGCGGACGGTCCAGCGAGGATTGCGAACGCGTTCACCGAGGTGCCCATCACCTTCGAGATCGTCAGCCCCTGCCGGGACGGCAGCACGACGTTCGGCGGCACCAGCGCAATGCTGCGGGGAATCAGCGCGGTGACCAGCCCATGGAGGTACACGCCCGTGCAGCGAGCCCACCGGTCGGCCCGGGCGAGGCCGGGCGTCATCGTCGCCAGCCTCCGCTCACGCTGCCCGATCTCAGCGCGGAGCCGGCGCACCTGCTCCAGTTCCGCATCGGTCACCGTCACGTTCGCGCTCGACCCCGCGGGGTCGAGCGCGGCGTCCGTGGGTGGCACCTCGGCCGGCGCCGCCGTCACGGTGCCCACAGTGACCGCCCCGGCGGGCGCCGCAGGTTCCTCCTGATACGCGAACCCGGCTGGCACCGGCACGGCGGTCAGCGGCTGCCGGAGCTCGATGCCGAACTGGGCCGCGAGCTCCACCTCAGGAACCCCGCGGAGCCATGCCGCGAACTGCAGCCGTGACCCGTGCTCCCTGCCCCAACCCGCGATAAGCGTGCCGGAGAAGACGTGCACGCCGCTGCCGATCGCGCAGCCATCGTGCAGGATGCCCGAGCGAGGCGTATCCGACGCGGACCAGTGGAACACATCGCAGCCGCACGAGCTGTCCACCCCGATCATGCTGATCCGCGGATCACCGTCGAGCCACTCGTCCCACGCGACCTCGTCGACGGCGCCCGTGATGCGGTCGGCGTTCGGATCCGGCAATCTGTCCCGTCGGGGGCGCGGTGCGAGCACCCCGCGTAGGGAGGCCGCCGTGGTCGGCGCCTGCGCATCCCGCTCGAACAGCCAGTCCGGCGCGATGAACCAGCGTGCCGGATCAACCAGCGCTCCACCACCGGCGAACTCATAGCGGTATCCAGGGGCCTCGTAGAGGCGACTGCCGGGGGCTACGGCGAAGCGGACGCCCGCGAGAGCGTCCACCTCGCCTCCAGCGAGCGGTACCTGCAGCACGCTACGCAGCTGGTCGCCGACGTCGCCGGCGGGAACGGCCAGCCACGCGTGCGATCCCCCGCGCTTCGGGCTGGTCGGGTCCTGTGACTTCGCGGTGATCACGGTCGGCGAGAAACCTGCGGCCATCAGGCCGCCGGTCGCCGCGGCCTGCTCGGCGTCCAGCACGATGAACCGGCTGCGGCCGAGGTTCACGCCGAGGTTCCCGCCGCTGGCGAGCCACTCCACGGCCTGTGCACCGGTCAACGCCGCCGCGTTGGACCAGTCGGACTCGACCGGCCGCTTCGAGCCCGCGTGCAGCCGCATCAGGTGCGCTCCGAGGCGCAGCATCGGCACGACGTAGGCGGCGGCCTCCCCCGCGGTCGGCGCGGCGAGGGGAGTGGGGACCTGCACCACCAGGCCGCGGCGCTCGATCTCGGCCTGCACCTCAGCGAGGGTTATCACGCGGCCGTCGGTGTACCCGGCGGCAGGCGGAACATCCGCCGCGGTCAGGCCGGCGTGCCGCATCAGCACCCTCACCGTGATGTCCACCGCCGCGCGCCCGACGATGCCGCCTGCAGCCAGGACCGCGGCGTCCGCCGCGCTGATCTGGGTCACCGGCGTGCCCCCGCGACCGCCGCGCGCAGCTCCCGGACCGCGTCCGCGTGCGCCAACGTCGCGACCGGCTCGCCGTCGGGCACTGATGTGCCGCCGACGTACGCCTCCCAGGGATGGGGGCGCCAGAAGAGGTCGGCGTCCGTGCGTTTGTCGGCGGGGGTCAGGTCCACGTGGCTCGCACGGTCGGGTACGTGGACATCCAGCGCGCGGGCCAGGCCGATGTCCAGGCTCGCGCAGGCCAGCCCGTGCACGCAGACCCCGCCGTCATGCAGCGCCGCGCCGTGGCCATGGGCGAGGTGCTCCCACCAGCCGCAGCCGCAGGCGGCGGTCGTGCTCCGCCACATGGACGCGCCGGCGATGTCCCACCAGCTCGGCGCGGACGACGCGCCGAGCTGGGCAGGGGGTGGAGCGGAAGTTACAGTGGTCACGTCAAGCCTTTCGTAGGGGCATGGTGGCATCTGAGGCCGGGGTGTAGGAGCCCCGGCTTCTGCCGTTTTCAGGCGGTGATCGTGCTGTTGCGGTAGTCCCGGATCCACTCGGGCCGGATCCGGTAGCCCCGCGTTCCGGCGCGCATCGCGCGCAGGCGGCCGGTGCGGATCAGTCGGCGCACCGTCTCGGCGCACACGCCCATCTCGGCGGCGACGCCTTCGACGTCCAACTCCTCCATGCCTCCTCCTCCCGTCGTGTCGTGTGGTGCTCTGTCGTGTCCAGTAGTAGGTGCGCCTCAAGCGGCTGTCAAGCCCGGCGCGCGTATGCGCTTCGGCGTGTCGCGACCTGAAACCCACTGTCCCATTCTCTATTTCAGAGAACGGTACTGTCGTCCCGTTTGGTTGTCGAGCCTGCAGAAGTGAGTCGGCGTTCTCTCGACGTCCGACTGACCCGGAGCCAGCACCCCGGGAGACGCCGCACCGGGTCGGCCGGCCTGCATCACCCCGCGGTCTGCGCCCGAACGATCCGCTGCACGGTGCTCGGACTCACTCCGACCTGCTCGGCGATCTGCCGGCTGCTGGCCCCCGCGCTGGCCAGGTGGAGCACCAGCGCGTCACGCGGTGATGCACCCGCGCCGCCCCCTGCATCACCGCCAGCGTCCCCTGCATCACGCACCCCGCCGTCCCCCACCGCCTGCACCGCGGGCACCGGGGCCACGGCCGGATCTACGCTGGTCACGGGGGCTGATGCAGCGTGATGCGGCTGCATCACGGTCTGTGTCACGGCGGTGGATGGGGTCGGCTCGGCGAGCGGGGCGTGATGCGGGACGGGGTCGGGGGTGGGGGTCT
>NZ_BAABFR010000164.1:0-7234 GCF_039541155.1 Tsukamurella soli | reverse complement strand
CCGGCCGGCGGACGGATGGCCGCGTCGGCCGCCGCGTGGACCGCGAAGCCCTGATGGACCGCGCAGCGATCACCGTCGTACCCGAGGCGGCGCCCGCGCCGGGGCCACGCCGGCGGGGCGCCGGGCTGCACGCGCTCCGCTCGACCCCCTTCCGCTGGTACTTCGCCGGACAGATCGCCTCGGCGAGCGGCACGTTCGTCCAGCAGACGGCGATCGCGTGGCTCGTGCTGCAGATGACCGGCTCCGCCTCGTCACTGGGTCTAGTGCTCGCCGCGGGTGGTGTCCCGCCGCTGCTGTTCGGACCGTGGGGCGGCGTGATCGCGGATCGTTTCGATCTGCGTCGGCTGTTGCTGACGACCCAGGTGCTGCTGTGCGGGCTCGCCGGGGCGCTGTGGGTCCTCGCCGCGACCGGACACGCCGGCGTGCCGGTGGTGCTCGCCGTCAGCGTGGCCGGCGGGTTCGTGCAGATCGTCGATTCACCTGCCCGGCAGGCGTTCGTACCGCAGCTGGTGCCGGCGTCGGATCTGGCCAGTGCAGCCAGCGTGAACGGGGTGGTGATGAACAGTGCGCGCGTGGTGGGACCGGCGCTCGCCGGCGTGCTGATCACCGCGGTCGGCACCACGCCGTGCTTCGCGGTGAACGCCGCGTCGTACCTGTTCGTGATCGTCGCGCTCGCCGTGCTGCGGCCGATCCCGGGCTCGGCGTCGCGGAAGGGCGGCGGCGGCCTGGCGGACGGCCTGCGGTACGCGCGCACCAAGCAGCAGCTGTGGCTCCCGTTGGCCATGATGGCGCTGGTCGGGCTGCTGGCGTTCAACTTCCCGGTGATCCTGCCGGTGCTCGCGAGCCACACGTTCCACGGCTCGGGCGGCATGTACAGCGTGCTGTCGATGGTGCTCAGCGCGGGGTCGGTGGTCGGATCCCTTGCCGTCGGGCTGGTGCCGCACCCGCGGCGCGTCTACCTGGTGGCGACGGGAGCCGTGTTCGGGATCGGGTTGATCGCGACCGCCGTGGCCCCGGGGATCGTGACGGCGTGCATCTGCCTGGCCGTCACCGGCGTGGCGGCGTTCTGCTTCGTGACGCTGGCGTCCACCGCGCTGCAACTGCACGCCGACCCGCGCTACCGCGGCCGGATCATGGCGCTCTGGGTGTTCGTCTACATCGGGACGACGCCGATCGGCAGCGTGCTGTCGGGATGGATCTGCGGTTCCGCGGGACCACGCGCAGCACTACTCGTCGGCGCAGCGGCCTGTCTCGTCGCCGCCGGCGGCGCCGCTCTGGTGCACACCCCGCCGCATCCGGACGACCCGCCGACCGGCTGATCGCACGGCGCACCGCCGGCGAAGTGGAGCGCGGCCGTGATGTTCGCCCGTCCGGAGACACCCCGGATCGCACCCGTTTTCCGGAATCCGGGAGGATCACGAAGTCACCTCCCTCCACCGGTGATGGGCATCACACTCGACACATGTCCTCCAGCTCGTCCACGACCCACCCCACCGCGAACGCCCGGCGCGCGGCGCTCTCCGGCTTCCTCGGCAGCACGCTCGAGTACTACGACTTCTTCATCTACGCCTCGGCGGCCGCGCTGTACTTCCCCCGGGTGTTCTTCCCCGGCCACGGGTCGAACGGCACCGTCATCTCGATCGCGACCCTGGGCGTCGCGTACATCGCGCGGCCGCTCGGCGCGATCCTGTGGGGCCACCTCGGCGACAAGATCGGCCGCAAGGAGTCGCTGTTCGCCTGCCTGATGTTGATGGGCGGTTCGACGTTCCTGATCGGGTGCCTGCCGACGTACGGCACCGTCGGCGCCCTCGCGCCGATCCTCCTGATCGTGCTGCGCCTGCTGCAGGGCCTGTCCGCCGGCGGCGAGTCCCCGGGCTCGAGCTCGCTGACCCTCGAGCACGCGCCCGAGCGGCGCCGCGCATTCTTCACCAGCTTCACCCTGAGCGGCGTGCAGTTCGGCATCGTGGTCTCGAGCCTGGTGTTCATCCCGTTCGCCTCGATGCCCGACTCCGCGCTGTACAGCTGGGGCTGGCGGGTCCCCTTCTGGCTGTCGATCCTGGTCACCGCCATCGCGCTGTGGATCCGGAAGAGCCTCGACGAGCCCGAGGTGTTCGAGGAGGCCAAGGAGAACCACGAGACCGCAGGCGTACCGATCCTCGAGCTGCTGCGCTGGGACTGGCTCACGGTGGTTCGGGTCGCGCTGGCCGCGTCGTTCC
The DNA here is from genome assembly GCF_039541155.1 of Tsukamurella soli. Taxonomy (NCBI): domain Bacteria; kingdom Bacillati; phylum Actinomycetota; class Actinomycetes; order Mycobacteriales; family Tsukamurellaceae; genus Tsukamurella; species Tsukamurella soli. Next base: position 5,018 of record NZ_BAABFR010000164.1, on the reverse strand, counting down.
CCGTGATCAACAACATGGTCACCGTCTTCGCCCTCTCGTATGCGACGCACCACGGCTTCACCAAGACGTCGATCCTGTACGCCATCGCCGCAGCGAACTTCACCGCGGTGCTCACCCAGCCGCTGTACGCCCTGCTGTCCGATCGGGTGGGCCGCAAACCGGTGTTCGCGATCGGCGGTGTGGGCGCCGGCCTGATGATGTTCGTGTTCCTGTACGAGATGAGCGTCCACAACGTGACCCTCACCTACGTATCGGTGATCGTGCTGATCGGCGTCCTGTACGCGATGCCCAACTCGGTGTACCCGTCGTACTTCCCCGAGCAGTTCCCCGCGAACGTGCGGTACACCGGCATGGCCGTCGGCCTGATGCTCGGCCTGCTGCTCTCGGGGTTCACCCCGGCGATCGCCGACGCGATGGTCGGCGAGAACGGAAGCTGGGTGCCCGTCGCGTGGCTGTCGCTGGGCGTCGCGCTGGTCGCGTCGGTAGCGGCGCTGTCCGGCCCGGAGACGTACCGCACGCCCACGCACGAGCTGGGACTGCACGGCGCCCGGCACGAGGAGGCGCGGCAGGCCCACCTGCACGCCGCGTGACCACGCCGCGCGGCCGACGGTGCCGGGGGTTCGGGCCGCTCAATAAGTGGCGCGGCCGCCGCTCGCGTCGTATACCGCGCCCGTAGAGAAGCCGATGCGGGCCGACCCGAGCCACGCCACCAGCTCGGCGATCTCGGCGGGACGCCCGGCGCGACCCATCGGGGTCAACGCGCGCGACCGCTCGAGGACGGCCGGGTCGGTCGCCGCGTTCATCGGCGTCTGAACCACCGCCGGCGCCACCGCGTTGACCAGCACGCCCGTCTGCGCCAGCTCCTTGCCGAGCGACTTGGTCAGCGCGATGACCGCCGCCTTCGACGCGGAGTACGCGGCCTGGCCCGGGTTGCCGTCCTTGCCCGCGATGCTGGCGAGATTGACGATGCGGCCCCAGCCGCGCGCCACCATCTGCGGTGCGAACGCCCGGCACATCAGGAACACGCCGTCGGTGTTGACGGCGAACACCCCACGCCACGCGGCTAGTTCGGTGTCGACGACGGGCCCGGCGGGCCCGATCACCCCGGCGCAGTTGACCAGTACGTCGACGCGGCCGACGCGCGCGGCGAGCGCCGCCACGGACGCCTCGTCCGCGACGTCCACGGGCTCGTCGGCACCGTCGGCGCGGTCGGCGGTGACGACGGCGACCCCCGCCTCCGCCAGCCGCTCGGCGCAGGCCGCGCCGATCCCGCTCGCCCCGCCGGTGACGAGCGCGCGGCAGCCCTCCGGGTATTCGTCGATCACGTGCGGTCACCTTTCAGACGGGCATCGAGACGAGAATCGGCACAGATAATGTGCTGATCCGGTATAAAGTTGATCGAATTGAGACTCGGCTCGAAAGGTAATCCACCGGCCGCGCGAAGGGAAGTCCCCCATGGAGATCCGCTGGCTGGAGGCGTTCGTCGCCGTCGCCGAGGAACTGCACTTCGGGCGTGCAGCCGCGCGCCTGCAGATGGCGCAGTCACCGCTCTCGCAGACCATCCGCAAGCTCGAGAAAGAGGTCGGCGAGCCGCTGTTCGACCGCAACACGCGCAGCGTGTCGCTGACGGCCGCGGGCGCCGGGCTGCTACCGCACGCCTACCGGGTGCTCGAGGAGGTCGACTCCGCGCGGCTCGCAGTGCGCGCCGCGGGCGGCGGCGTATACGGGCGGATAACGATCGGCTTCTCCGGGGTGCTCAACCACCGCTCCCTGCCGCCGCTGACGCGCGCGGTCCGGCAGCGCTACCCGGACATCGAGCTGGCGCTTGTGGGCCGGGTGCTCACACGCGACGCGGTGACCCAGTTGACCAGCGGGGCACTGGATCTCGCACTAGTGGGCCTGCCGGTGGACGTATCGACACTCCGCTCGCGCCTGATCGCCCGCGAGGCCTACGGGGCCGTACTCCCCGAGGACGATCCCCGGGCCCGCGCGACGCGGCTGGACCTGCGCGAGCTCGCGGACGACGGGTTCATCACGGCACCGCAGACCCAGGGCTCTGCGCTGCAGGAGACGACGGTACAGGCCTGCCTGAACGCCGGCTTCCGCCCGCGCATCGTGCAGGAGACCACCGATCCGTACATGATCCTGCTGCTCGTCGCGGCCGGCGTCGGCGTCGCGCTGATGACGGGGTCGATGGCCGAGGTGCTGCCGCCCGGCGCCGTCTTCGTCCCGCTCACCGACGAGACGCCGTACATGCTGCACGGGCTGGCATGGTCGCCCGCCCGCACGACGCCGGCCCTGCGCGCCGTACTGGAGGTCGCAGACGCCGTGCTCCCCACACCGACCGATTAGGCTTGTTCGAGTCTTTATCTCAGACCGATTAAGTGTTGGACTATCCAAGATGATCGGGGTCACACTCGTTGCACCGTCGCGAGCGACGTCACCGCCGCCGCCGGACGAAAGGACACCCCATGCCCACCCAGCCCCCGTCACCGTCTGTGACCCAGGCGGCCAACGCCCGGCGTGCCGCCTTATCCGGCTTCCTCGGCAGCACTCTCGAGTACTACGACTTCTTCATCTACGCCTCGGCCGCCGCGCTGGTGTTCGGGAAGGTGTTCTTCCCCACCAGCGGTGGGACGGGCACCCTGGTATCCATCGCCACGCTCGGCGTCGCATACGTCGCCCGGCCCCTCGGCGCGGTCGTCTGGGGGCATCTGGGGGATCGCCTCGGTCGCCGGGACTCGCTGATCGCCTGCCTGGTCATGATGGGCGGCTCCACCTTCCTCATCGGCTGCCTGCCGACCCACGCGCAGGTGGGCGGGCTCGCACCCGCTCTACTGGTGCTGCTGCGGCTGCTGCAGGGCCTGTCCGCCGGCGGCGAGTCGCCCGGGTCCAGCTCGCTGACGCTCGAGCACGCGCCCGACGGGCGCCGGGCCTTCTTCACCAGTTTCACCATGAGCGGCATCATGTTCGGCATCGTGATCTCGAGTCTCGTGTTCGTGCCGTTCGCGTCGCTGCCCGACTCGGCGCTGTACAGCTGGGGCTGGCGCGTACCGTTCCTGCTGTCGATCGTGGTCACGGGCGTCGCCCTGTGGGTCCGCCGCAGGTTGGCCGAGCCCGAGGTGTTCGCCGAGGTCAAGGAGGCCGACGAGGTCGCGGCCGTGCCACTGGTCGCGCTGCTGCGCTCGGACTGGCCCGCGGTACTGCGGGTGACGCTGAGCGCCACGTTCCCCATGATCAACACCATCGTCAACGTGTTCGCACTGTCGTATGCCGTGCACACCAAGGGATTCGACAAATCCACGATCCTCTACGCGATCGCCGCAGCGAACTTCGTCGCGGTGCTCACCCAGCCGGTGTTCGGGTGGCTCGCCGACCGGATCGGCCGCAAGCCGATCTTCGCCGTCGGCGCGATCGGCTCCGGGCTGATGGTCTTCGTGTTCTTCTACTCGATGTCCATCGGCAGCGTGCCCCTCACCTACACCTCCGTGATCGTGCTGATCGGCGTGTTCTACGCGATGCCCAACGGCATCTACCCCGCCTACTTCCCCGAGCAGTTCCCCGCCTCCGTGCGGTACAGCGGGATGGCCGTGAGCCTGATGCTCGGACTGCTCGTGGCCGGTTTCACGCCCGCGCTCGCCGACGCGATGATGGGCCGCACCGACCACTGGGCGCCCGTCGCGTGGATGTGCCTGGGCTTCGCTGTGCTCTCGCTGGTCGCGATGATGTTCGGGCCGGAGACGTTCCGCGTGCCCACGGCCGAGCTCGGTGCGCGGCGCGCGCCGGCCGTGGCCGAGTCCGCCGTCGTCCCCGCAGCGTCGTGACCACCCTGCACCTACCTCCCGTTCACCCCGCGCCGGTCGCCACCGTCGGATCGCCGCTCCGGATCGGCGCGCTCACGCTGCGCAACAGGTTCGTGTCGGCCCCGATGGAACGGAACTACGGGACCGAGGACGGCCTGCTCACCGACCGGTACATCGCGTACCTCCGCCGGCGGGCAACGGGCGGCGCGGCATTGATCTTCACCGAGGCGACGTACGTGCGAGCCGACGGCAAGGGGCGCATCCGCCAGCTCGGCGCCGACGACGACCGGTGCATCCCCGGGCTCGCCCGGGCGGCGGATGCCGTGCACGCCCACGGCGCGCTGCTCGGCGTCGAGCTCAACCACGGCGGACGGACCGCACAGGGGGCGGTCAGCGGGTTCACTCCCGTTGCACCGTCTCCGATTCCGTGTGCGGTGGTGGGTGGTCAGATGCCCGAGCAGCTGGACGGCGACGACATCGAGCACCTCGTGGAGTGCTACGGCCTCGCGGCCGCCCGCTGCGCCGGCGCCGGCGTGGACGTGATCTCGTTACACGGCGGGCACGGCTACCTGATCCACCAGTTCCTGTCCCCCGCCTACAACCGCCGCGACGACGAGTGGGCCGAGCCCACCCGGTTCCTCGACGCGGTCATCGCGTCGGTCCGTCGACACGCCCCGGACACCGCTCTGGGACTGCGGTTCTCGGCGTTCGAGGGGATCGACGACGGACTGGACGCCGATGCCACCCACGCCCTTCTGGCCCGCAGCTCGGCCACCACGCTGGACTTCCTCGACGTGTCAGCCGGGAACTATGAGGCCGGGCAGTGGATCATCCAGCCCGGCGAGTGGCCGCGGGCCCTGCTCGCCGAGCACGCCGCGCGCTACACGCGCGACTTCGCGCCACCGGTCGGTGTAGCCGGCCGGATCAACACGTCCGAGGCGGCGCACGAGATCATCGGCTCGGGCCGTGCCGATTTCGTCTCCCTCGCGCGCACCCTGCACGCCGACCCCGACTTCCCGAACCGCGCGCTCGACGGCGGCCGCTACCGTCCGTGCATCGCGTGCAACCTGTGTATCGACAGCCTGGCCGCCGGCCCCGTGCCCTGTTCGGTGAACCCCTGGGTGGGGCGCGAGGCCGACGAGCCCGCCGGGCGCGACGGTGGCGGCGGCGCTGGCGGGAGCGTCCGGGTCGCCGTCGTCGGCGGCGGGCCAGGGG
>NZ_BAABFR010000163.1:0-7269 GCF_039541155.1 Tsukamurella soli | reverse complement strand
TTGTCTTCCTAAGACCGCTTGGCCTCCGACTTGTCGCCGCCCGCAGGCGTGACGTCCGCGTCGACCGCCGCGGCGGCCCCGCCTGCCTCGAGCGCCGCATCGTCGGGAACCGACCGCTTCAGTAGCGCCAGGGCGACGGGCCCGTAGTCGCAGTGCTCGACCACGGTGCCGACGCGGCCGACGACGCGCCCGCCAGCCGTGACCGGGTCCCCGGTGCGCGGGCGGGTATCGGCGGAGCCGTCGAGGTGCAGCAGTACCAACCGGCGCGGGGGCCGGCCGAGATTGTGGACCCGGGCCACCGTCTCCTGCCCGCGGTAGCAGCCCTTCTCGAGGTGCACCGCCGAGCCGATCCAGCCGACCTCGTGCGGGATGGTCTTCTCGTCGGTGTCCACCCCGAGCCGCGGCCGGGCCGCCGCGGCGCGTAGGGCCTCGTACGCCCAGCTGCCGGCGGGCCGGGCACCGTCGGCGATGAGCCGATCCCACAGGGCGAGGATCTCGTCGCGGGGCACCAGCAACGTCACCTCCCCGTCGCCGGCGCGCGCGACACCGCCGCCGTATGCGACCGCGTGGCCACTCGCGAGCTCCAGCCCCGTCACGCGGGCGGCGTCCGGGCCGAGCACGGAGAGCACGGTCAGGTCGGGGCGTGGCGCGACCTGCACGTCCGACCAGAACACCATCCGGGTGAGGTAGGCGGCGAGATCGGCGACGCGGGGGCCCTCGGTGTCGACGTAGGCGACACCGTCGACCTCGCTCAGCCAGAAGTGATCGACGACCCGACCCTGCGCATCGAGGTTGAGGTCCTGGACTGCCGAGCCGTCGGGGAGCCCGGTGAGGTACTGCGAGGTGAGGGAGTGCAGCCAGCTGAGCCGGTCCGGGCCGGTGAGGGTGAGCACGCCGCGGTGGCTGCGGTCGACCACCACCGCGGACCTCTGCGCGGCGCGCTGTTCGCCGAACGGGTCGCCGTAGTGCCACGCGACCCCGGCGTCGGGGGAGTCCTCCGGAGCGGGTACCGCGCCTGCGGCACGGGACGCGTCGAACAGGGGCGAGACCGTGGCAGGTGACACGCCCCGAGTCTACGCGGACGCCCCGCGCCCAACAGCCGCGCGCACGCGGTGCCGGGGCCGCGGCATGCCCTAATGTTGCGGCCATGGCTCCCACTGCTCCCGGCTCCGCCGGTGCCGTCACGAGTTCCGGTCCCACGGTGGTGGTCACGCTCGACGGTGCCACCCACGATCCCACGAGGCCGCTGCTGTACGCGGACGACCTGGCGGCCGTCCGCGGCGACGGCTGCTTCGAGACGGTGCTGGTGCGCGGTGGCCGGGCGCTCAAGCCTCGTGCCCACCTCGATCGGCTGGCCCGCTCTGCAGCCGCGCTCGGCCTGCCGGCGCCCAACGACGCGGCGTGGTGGGCGGCGGTTCAGCGTGCGGCGATGCTGTTCGGCGAGCGTGCGGGGGAGGAGGCCGAGGGGGCGCTGCGGCTGGTGTACTCGCGGGGCCGCGAGTCGGACCCGACGGGGACGTCGTATGTGACGGTCGCGCCGGTGGGGCCGCGGGTGCTGACGGCCCGCCGCGAGGGGGTGGACGCGATCATCGTGAACCGGGGCTACTCCGTGGACCTGGCGGCTTCCGCGCCGTGGCTGCTGCTGGGCGCCAAGACGCTGTCGTACGCCGTCAACATGGCCGCTCTGCGGTACGCGGAGTCGCGGGGCGCCGGCGACGTGATCTTCACCTCGAGTGAGGGGCGCGTGCTCGAGGGGCCGCGCTCGACGGTGCTCGTCGCCCGCGGGCGGACCCTGCTCACGCCGCCCGACGACCAGGGCATCCTGCCCGGGACGACCGTCGCGGCCGTGCTGGATGCGGCGGGGGAGAAGGGCATCGCCACCGAGGTGGCGCCGTTGTTCCCCGCGGACCTGGTGACGGCCGACGGTGTCTGGCTGGTCTCGTCGATCACGCTGTGCGCGCGCGTGCGGACCCTGGACGGCCACCGGCTGCCCGAGGCGCCGATGGACGCCGACGTACGCGCGCTCGTGGAGCACGCGATCGCCACCGTGCCCTGACATGCCCCGGCCGGCTCGCCGCCGCCGGAATGTGATCTCGAGCGTGATTCCCAATCCCCTTGGGTTAGGCGCCGTCGGCTACTACCATCCGTAGTAGCTGGTGGCCGGACGGCTGCCACGTCCCTCGGCCCTGGAGAGCGGCATGAGCGCACTCGACGTAGCTCGATGGCAGTTCGGCATGACCACGGTCATGCACTTCATCCTGGTTCCGCTGACGATCGGCCTGGCGCCGCTGATCGCTGTGATGCAGACCGTGTGGCTGGTGACCGGCAGGCCCGGCTGGCTCCGCGCCACCAAGTTCTTCGGGAAGCTCTTCCTGATCAACTTCGCGCTCGGCGTGGCGACGGGCATCGTGCAGGAGTTCCAGTTCGGCATGGCCTGGAGCGAGTACTCCCGGTTCGTGGGCGACGTGTTCGGTGCGCCGCTCGCACTCGAGGGGCTGGTCGCCTTCTTCATGGAGTCGACGTTCCTGGGTCTGTGGATATTCGGGTGGACGAGGCTGCCCAAGATCGTGCACCTGGCGTGCATCTGGCTGGTGGCGATCGGTGTCAACGCCTCTGCGTACTTCATCATCGCGGCCAACTCGTGGATGCAGCACCCCGTGGGCGCGACGTACAACCCCGAGACCAAACGCGCTGAGCTGACCAGTATCTGGGCGGTGCTCACCAACGTGACGACCCTGGCCGCGTTCCCGCACACCGTGGCGGGGTCGGTGCTGACCGCCGGCACCTTCGTGGCGGCGGTGGGCGGCTGGTGGATGGTGCGGGCGTCGCGCCAGGGCGAGCGCAGCGACGGGGGAGGGAACGACGGGGGAGGGAACGACGGGGGAGGGAACGACGGGGGAGGGAACGACGGGGGAGGGAACGACGGGGGAGGGAACGACGGGGGAGGGAAGGAGCGCGGTGAGATCGACCTGGCGCGCACGCTGTTCCGGCCGGTGACGGTGCTGGCGCTGTGGGTGATGGTGGCCTCGGCGGCAGTGCTGTTCCTCACCGGCGACACCCAGGGCAAGTTGATGTTCAAGCAGCAGCCGATGAAGATGGCCTCGGCGGAGTCGCTGTGCCACACCGAGACCGGCGCCGGCTTCTCGCTGCTGACCACCGGCACGCACAACAACTGCGACTCGGTGCAGCACGTGATCACGATTCCTCGGCTCACATCGTTCCTCGCCACCAGCACGTTCGACTCGACGCTGCCGGGCGTGGCGGAGATGCAGGAGCACTACGAACAGACCATCGGCCCGGGCGACTACCGGCCCAACCTGTTCGTCACGTACTGGGCCTTCCGCGCGATGATGGGGTGGTCGGTCGGGTCCGGCGCGCTCGCGCTGGTGGGGTTGTGGCTGACCTGGAAACGGCGAATACCCACGGGCCGGGCGGCCACGTGGTTCAGCAGGTTGTGCCTGATCGCGCTGCCGACCCCCTTCCTGGCCAACTCGTCCGGTTGGGTGTTCACCGAGATGGGCCGCCAGCCGTGGGTGGTCGCGCCCAACCCCTCCGGTAACCCGAACATCCACCTCACCGTGCAGGAGGCGGTCTCGGATCACTCGGTGACCACGATGGCCTTCTCGATCGTCGTCTTCGCGGCGCTGTACGGCTCGCTCTATCTGGTGTGGTTCGGGCTGATGCGGCGGTACGTGATCGAGGGCCCCCTCGCTCACGACGATCCGGATCACGCCGCGCCGGAGCAGGATGCCGCCGACCGACTGTCGTTCGCGTACTGAGGGGGAGAGATGACACTGCCTGAGTACTGGTTCCTGGCCATCGCGTTCCTGTTCACCGGCTACTTCGTCCTGGAGGGCTTCGACTTCGGCGTCGGCATGCTGCTGCCCGTCCTCGGCCGCCGCTCGGATATCCGGCGCCGGGTGCTGCTCAACACCATCGGCCCGGTCTGGGACGGGAACGAGGTGTGGCTGATCACGGCCGGCGCCGCGATGTTCGCCGCCTTCCCCGCCTGGTACGCCACGCTGTTCTCCGGGTTCTACCTGCCGCTGCTCGCGATCCTGGTGGGTCTCATCGCGCGCGTGTGCGCCATCGAGTGGCGCGGCAAGATCGACGACCCACGCTGGCGCCGCCTGGCCGATGTCGGGATCGGCCTCGGGTCGTGGATCCCGGCGATCGGCTGGGGCGTCGCCTTCGCGAACATCGTGCGCGGCGTCGGGATCGATGCGCACGCCCAGATGACCACCGACCTGTGGGGCCTGCTGAACCCGTACGCGCTGCTGGGCGGGGCGGCCACCTGCCTGCTGTTCCTGCTGCACGGAACGATCTTCGTGACGCTCAAGTCCGACGGTGACGTGCGCACCGACGCCGCCCGGCTCGCGCGCCGGCTGGCGCCGCCGGTCACCGTCGTCGTCGCGGCCTTCGCGCTGTGGACACAGCTCGCCCACGGCAAGGGCTGGACGTGGGTGGTCGTGATCGTCGCCGCGCTGGGTCTGCTCGCGGTGACCGCGCTGACCGCCACCTCCCGCTTCGCCGGGGACGCGCGGCGCGAGCGGCTCGCGTTCGCGGCGACGTCGCTGGCCGTGATCGGCGCCGCGGTGCTGCTGTTCGGCTCACTGTTCCCGAACGTGCTGCCGTCCACCACCGACCCCACCCACACGCTGACTATCGCCAACGCTTCGTCGACCCACTACACGCTCACCGTGATGAGCTGGTGCACGGTCGTTGTCCTGCCGGTGGTGATCATCTACCAGGCGTGGACGTACTGGGTGTTCCGCAAACGGATCTCGGCGGCGCAGATCCCGCCCTCGATCGGCCTGTCGCCGACCGCGCACAGATGAGCCGGCGCGGTGCCGAGATGAGCGAGCGCGGTGCCGAATCGCCCGCGCCCGCGCGGGGTGGGCCCGTCGATCCGCGGCTGTGGCGGTACGCCCGCGCCGGCCGCGGCCTGCTGGTGGCGGTGACCCTGCTGGGGCTGGTCGGCACCGCGGCCACGATCGTCTTCGCCTACTGCGCGTCGACGGTTCTGGCGCGGATCGCGGCAGAACCGGCGGCCTGCACCCTGGCCGCGCAGGCTCCGCTGCTGTGGCTCGCCGCGGGTGCAGGCGCGGCGCGGGCTCTGGCGGCGTACGTGCGCAGCCGGGTCGAGCATCGGTCGGCGGAGCGCGTCCTGTCGCAGCTCCGCTGCGCGGCGCTCGCGGCGGCGGGACGGCTCGCCGTCGGCGGCGGGTCGCGTGCGATGGCCGACGGTGACGGCACCGACCTGCGGACGGTGGTCACCCGCGGTCTCGACGACCTCCCGCCGTATCTGACGGGATACCTTCCGTCGCTGGCACTCTCGGTCACGGCGGTGCCGGTGCTGATCGTCGCGATCGCGGTGGCCGACCCGCTGTCCGCGGTGATCGTGATCGTGACGCTGCCCCTGCTGCCGATCTTCATGATCCTGGTGGGTCTACTCACCCGGGATCGCACCAGCCGGCGACTCGCGGCGACGAGCCGGCTGTCGGCGCAGCTGCTCGACCTCGTCGCGGGGCTGCCCACGCTGCGCGCGCTGGGCCGCGAGCGCGGGCCGGAGGCACGCGTGCGCGACCTGGGCGAGCGGTCGGCGCGCGAGACGATGGCCTCCCTGCGGGTGGCCTTCCTGTCCTCGATGGTGCTGGAGCTGCTCGCCACGCTGTGCGTGGCGCTGGTCGCCGTCGGCATCGGGCTGCGTCTCGTGTACGCCGAGATGGGGCTCGCCGCAGGTATCTTCGCGCTGATCCTGGCGCCCGAGGTGTACCTGCCGCTGCGCTCGGTCGGGGCGCAGTTCCACGCCGCCGAGCACGGGGTGACCGCCTCGCGGCGTATCTTCGCGGTGCTCGACGCGGCTGCGGCGGTCCCGGAGGGCGGCGCGGCACCGTCAAGGGCCGGGACCGCCGCATCCGACGGGGTTCTCCGTGTCCGGGACCTGTCCGTCGCCGGGCGCGACGGCGACGCCCCGCACCGCCTGACGGCGGAGTTCCGCCCCGGTGCACTCACCGTCGTGACCGGGCCGAACGGGACCGGGAAGTCGACGCTCCTGGCCGTCCTACTGGGCCTGCGCGCGCCGACCGAGGGCACCGCCGACACCGTCGACTGGGATCGCGTCGTCTGGTGCCCGCAACATCCGGTGCTGGTGCCCGGCACCCTTATCGAGAACTTCACGCTGTTGGGGCCGCCTGGAGGTGACGCACCGGAGACCATACAATCCTGCGCGGCAACCGGTTTCGACGAGGTGGTCGCGCGCGGATGGGATGCGACGATCGGCGCCGGGGGCGTGGGGCTGTCGGCGGGGCAGCGGCAGCGGCTCGCGCTCGCCCGCGCCCTCGCCCGCTCCTCGACCCAGAGTGGCCCACGGGTCCTGCTCCTGGACGAACCCACGGCGCATCTCGACCGGGACCTCGAGAACCGGGTTCTGGCGGAGCTGCGGCGCCGCGCCGCGGGCGGCGACACCGTCGTCGTGGTGGCTCACCACGACTGCGTGCTCGACGCCGCCGATGCGATCGTCACGCTGGGGTCCGCGGCGGTGGCACATGTGTGACCTCGCGATCTGCCTGCGCGCCATGCGGATCCCGCTGCGCGCGCTGCTCGCTGCGGCCGCGGCCGGGGTCGCGACCGCGGGCGCGGCACTGGCCCTGGCCGGGCTGTCCGCGTGGCTCATCACCAAGGCGTGGACGATGCCGCCCGTCCTCGCGCTGTCGGTGGCGGTGACCTCGGTCCGTGCGCTGGGCATCACCCGCGGATGCATGCGCTACGCGGAGCGGCTGGCGAGCCACCGAGTGGCCCTGTCGGGGCTCACGGACATCCGAGCGGCGCTCTACCGCAGGCTGGCCGCGGCGGAGCCCGCGGTCGCGCTGCGCATGCGCGACGGGGACCTGGTGCAGCGCACCGGATCCGACGTGGACGCTGTCGGCGACGTGGTGGTGCGCGCGCTGCTGCCGGCCGTGGTGGCCGCCGTGACCGGCGCGGCGGCCGTCGCATGGATCTGGTTCGTGTACGCACCCGCGGCGATCGTGCTGGCCGCATGCCTCGTCCTGGCCGGGGTGGTCGCGCCCCGGCTCATCGCCCGCGCCGCCCGCGCCCGCGCCGTCGCCGAGTCGGCCGAGCGGATCACGTTCGCGGACAACGCCGGTGCGGTGCTCGATCATGCCGCCGAGTTGGCTGTCGCCGGGCGCCTCGACGCCGTCCGCACGGCCGCCGTCGAGGCGGAGGACCGGCGCCGCGTCGCCGTCGACCGCGCCGCCCGCACGACAG